>WRKN01000220.1 GCA_009778055.1 Synergistaceae bacterium | reverse complement strand
CATCAGCGCCAGACACCCGGGCCCCTGAAGCAGCGTAGAAGGGATACGAAATTCCACAGCTTTCAACATCTTGTTTTACCTCCTCGACTCCGTGCCGTCTTTAATTGTCCCAAGTGGAAACGAGCGTCTTTTTCGCCTCTTCCTCGCTGAACCAGTGCGTGGTGATGGCTTTGCTTTCCGTATAGAAGCGGTATCCGTCCTTGCCAAGGGTATGAAGGTCGCCGAAGAAAGAGTTTTTATGCCCGCAAAAGGGGAACATTCCGATGGGCACCGGAATGCCGACGTTGATGCCGACCATTCCCCCGTGGGTGCGGCGCGCGAATTCCCTGGCGTAATAGCCGCTTTGCGTGAATATCACGGAACCGTTGGCAAAGGGGTTTGAGTTCATGAGCGCCAAGCCCTCTTCGAAATCCGCGACGCGCTTGATACCGAGCACAGGGCCGAATATCTCCGTATCGCCCACGGTCATGCCCGGTTTTACATGATCCATGATTGTGGGGCCAAGGTAAAAGCCTCCCTCGTATCCGGGCACCGTTACGTTCCTTCCGTCGAGGACGATCTTCGCCCCCTCAGCCTCGCCTTTGGCGATCCATGCAAGGATGCTCTTTCTGTGATCTTCGTTCACAACGGGCCCCAAGGTGGAGGATTTGTCGTAGGCCGGCCCCACCTTCAGGTTCTTGGCAAGTTTTACTATGGTTTCGACCAGTTTGTCCGCTATCGCCTCCTCCGCGACGACCACGGGAAGCGCCATGCAGCGCTCTCCAGCGCAGCCGAAAGCCGAGTTGATGATGCCCGCCGCCGTCCTTTCGAGGGGAGAGTCTCGGAGAACCAGAGCGTGATTCTTCGCCTCGCACAGGGCCTGAACTCTCTTGCCGCTGGCCGCCGCGGTCGAGTAGACGTGAAGCCCCACGCTGGTGGAGCCCACGAAGCTGATTCCCCGCACGCTGGGATGGTGCAGGAACATCTCCGATTCGTTGCGGCTGCATGTGAGGACGTTCAACACCCCGTCCGGCAGCCCCGCCTCTTTGTAAAGCTCCACGATGCGCAGCGCGGTCTGCGGCGTGAAGGTGGCGGCTTTGACGACCATGGTGTTGCCGCAGGCAATGCACATGGGGGCCATCCAGCCCATGGGGATCATGGCCGGAAAATTGAAGGGCACGATGCCGGCGAACACTCCCAATGGTTCTCTGTAAAGCGCGGTGTCGAATCCGGAGGTGGTGTCCATGAGGCAATCGCCCATAACCAGGTTGACGGCGGATATAGCCTGCTCCGTCCCTTCCTTTGCCTTGGCGACGTCGCCCTCGGCCTCGGCCCAGGTCTTGCCGTTCTCCTGGGCGACGGAATAGGTCAGCTCTTCCATATGCTTGTTGAGAAGGGCGCGAAGGTTGTGAAGGACTTCTATCCTCTTTAGGATAGGCGTTGAGCTCCAAGCTGGGTAGGCCGCGGCGGCCGCGTTTATGGCGCTCTCCACTTCCTGCGCCGTACAGCAGGGCACCTGGGCTATGACCTTCCCTGTGCTTGGGTCAAACGCGTCGGTGAACTTTGTTGTCGCGGACTCAACATACTTTCCATTGATGAATGGCTGTAACTTTTTTGTCATTGAAATTCATGCTCCTGTCTTTTTAGGGTGCCACACCCTGTTTTTCAATCGCTAAACAATGAATAAAAGGGGCTCTGTCCATCCGCGCCGTTAGTTTTAATAACTCATCAAGTCATAATGCACCTCCCTTAATTTTAAGAAAAATGTTCAGAAATTGCGTTTTGTTAGTGTACATCAAAATGCCGTGCCATTGCATAGTTGTTTTACGCTTCAAAAGTCAGCCTACCTTACTAGTGTAACGTAACAACTAAAACTTTACAAAAAAACTGAAAAAATGGTATCACTCTCCAAAAGGAGTGATGCCAAATGACACGAACAGAAAAGCAAGTAAATCTAACAACTTGACTTTAATCACGGTATCTTCGGTTCATTGGATAAAAGGCGGCAGGCAACCCAGGCATGGGTGCTTATCGCCTCTGCTGTTAGATATAGCCCCCCCGTCCCGTAACGACAGGCAGGGGGGCAACATGCGTTTATCTCTCTTTTGTCCTTTTATTCCTCAAGAAGAAAAAAATCACCAAAGCCAAGGCCATTCCGGCAAAATCGGCGGAACATCCGCCGCCGCCGCCGCCTTGGCCGCCGGGAGAGGGGTTTGGAATGACCGGGGGATTAATTGGAGGAGTGACCGGGATTTGATCTACCGTCCTTTCGCCGACAGAGTCATAGGTGACCGGCGGGTTCAATGCTTGCTGGTACGATTGTCCGGCCTCGTCCGCGAAGGCGTAGTCGATCTGAGTTATGTATAACAGTTCCAGCGCCAGGAGGTTCTCCGCAACTCCCGTAAGCCGCAAAAACATGGGTTCTGCGTCTGCTACAGCGTTAGAGCTGTTTTTCGGCACGAATGGGTTGTTAGGATACGGGGCGAGTACTGTCCCGTTCCTGTCCAGAATTGCCAGGGAGAGGCCGGAGAACAAGGGGGAGATGGTGACGTAGATGTGCGACGGCAGGCGTGAGGACGTGACTGACAAGTCGATCGGGGCTGTCAGAGTGAACGAGAAGGAACCGTTGGAGTTCCGCGTTGCGTTCAAAGTCCACTGGGCGGGCAGCGTCGTCGTTATGTTGCCCTCCGCCACCTCGAATTCACGAACCACGACCCGCACATTGTACGTTTGTGTATTCAACTCGTCCGCCGAGATCACCGTAAAGGTGACGATTTTGTCGTCTGAAAAATCGTGGGAGCTTCCGTTCATCGGGGTAATCTTCGTGTCCGGGTGAGGCGGAACGAAGATCAAGACCAGATTGGACAGGTTGGTTCCGTATGGCGCCGTGACGAGCCAGCTTTCATCCGCTTGACGCACGATGTTGTAGTTAACCCCACCGATGAATACTCCATCTGCTGTAATATCCGTTGAAGCACGTGCCGGATCAGGGGTTTGCCCGCCATTGTTATCAGCGTTCACCGTTATGCTGACGTCCTGCGTGTAGTTTGTGCCGACGGCCGCGCCGTTGGCAATAGTCGCCCGGACAGTCGCCGCACCGGCCGCCGTGGTGTTGAGGGTGCTGCCTGTGATGGTCGCTCCTGTCGTCCCGGCGTTCTGCACGCTCCATACTATAGCCTTGTTTGTGGCATTGGACGGATTCACAGTGCCCGTAAGAGAAAGAGGCGTTCCTGCCGTGGCGGACGTCGGCATGCCGGTGATGCTTGTCACCGGCACAAACGGAACGTTCACCGTTATGCTAACGTCCTGCGTGTAGTTTGTGCCGACGGCCGCGCCGTTGGCAATAGTCGCCCGGACAGTCGCCGTGCCGGCCGCCGTGGCGTTGAAGGTGCTGCCTGTGATGGTCGCTCCTGTGGCGCCGGCGTTCTGCACGCTCCATACTATGGCCTTGTTTGTGGCGTTGGACGGATTTACCGTGCCTGTGAGAGAAAGAAGCGTTCCTGTCGTGGCGGACGTGGGTATTTCAGTGATGCTTGTCACCGGCACAAACGGCGTGCCCGCCACGAAGACGCTTACTGTTTTGGGAGATCCGCTTATCGTGTATGTACCATAACTTGAAACGTCCACATTTACCGTGCCTTGTGTAACGCCGGTAACGGTTAAGCTCCAATTCCTGCCCGAGCCCGATACCTCCCCCTTCGCAGCGGCGCCGGAGTCGGGCGTTATAGTAATACTATCGCTGCTCAATCCCGTGATAGCCTTGTCGAACTCAAGATCGATATTCGTCGTTGTCATCGTTCCAG
>WRKN01000219.1 GCA_009778055.1 Synergistaceae bacterium | reverse complement strand
AAATAACAAGGGGCCTCACTTTGGAGGAGGCCAGCGTCGAAACACCGTTGGCTGCGGCGACGGTACGCACTCTGGCCGGCAAAAAGCTGGCCGTCGTTCCCGTGCTCCGCGCCGGGCTGGGTATGGTGGACGGCATTTTGCGGCTCATACCGAACGCGAAGGTCGGGCACGTGGGGCTTTACAGAGACCCGAAAACCCTCGCCCCCGTGGAGTACTACTGCAAACTGCCACAGGACGTGGGCGACAGGGACGTTTTCGTCCTCGACCCCATGCTGGCCACAGGAGGTTCCGCTTCGGAGGCCATGTCGCTTATAAAGAAGCGGGGGGGGCAGAAGGTTTCCCTCGTGTGCCTGATAGCCGCCCCGGAGGGCATAAAAACGGTGCGGGCGGCGCATCCTGACGCGGATATATTCATAGCGGCGCTGGACGAACGCCTGAACGACCACGGCTACATAGTGCCGGGCCTTGGCGACGCCGGAGACCGGCTGTTCGGTACAAAATGAACTTTCGCGGCGCATGAACGTTCAGCTTATCCTTACCGGGGTATTGAGTTTTTTCTGGGGAGGCTTCGTAACTCCGCTTTCCATCCGACTGGCTCATGAGTACCGGATAATGGACCTCCCCGGGGGGCGGAAAATCCATAAAACCCACACGCCGCGAGGCGCCGGGCTGGGGCTGTGGGCCGGTTATCTTCTGTGGGCGCTCTACTTCGTGCCGCTCTTTCCCGCGGTGCGGTACAGCGCAGCGGCGGCCACGCTGGTTTTTTTCTGCGGCTACATGGACGACATGAAATCGCTTTCCCCCTTTATCCGCCTGGCGGTTCACTTTTTCGCGTCCGCCCTGGTCGTGTTTTCCCTGCCTCTGCCTGCCCTGTCCAAAGCGGTGTGCCTCGTGTGGATAACGGGGGTCACCAGCGCCTACAACCTGATAGACGGGATAAACGGGCTGTGCATTTCCGTGTTCATTTCCTCCGCCGTCTCGCTGTGTTTCACGGGCGGGTATTATTTTGGGATGGCGGGGGCCGCTATGGCCCTGGGCGTGCTGTGCTGGAACTTTCCCATGGCCCGGACGTTTCTGGGCGACGGCGGAAGCACCCTGCTCGGCTTTCTTTTTGCGTCGCATTTTGTGACGGTCGTATCGCCGGCGGCGGCGAAAATCCCCCTTCACGAACTCATCCTCCTGCTTCTCCTGTGGGGAGGGCTTCCCGTGTTTGACACCCTCGTCGCCTTCAGCAGAAGGATACTGAAGGGCAAGTCTCCTTTTTACCCCGACAGAGGACACCTGCATCACCGCCTTATAGCCATCCTCCGCTCAAATTTGGGGGTTGTGGCCTGCCTTCTGGCCGTGCACTCGCTTTCACTGGCCTGCGGCGCGGCGGTGCTGACCAGAATCAGATGAGGACAATACAGCCATGGAGACAAAAAAGATAAAAATTTTAAGCGTTGTGGGAACCAGGCCGGAGGCCATCAAAATGGCCCCGCTGATTCTCGAGCTGAAAAACGACCCGTTTTTCGACGCGGCCCTTCTGGCAAGCGGACAGCACTCGGACATGCTCTCCCAGGCGCTGTCCCACTTCGGCCTGACGCCGGACGAAAACCTCAAAGTCATGAAGGAGCGCCAGACCTTGGAGCACATCACGTCATCGGTGCTGGTGGGGGTAGGGGCGTTCCTGGACGCCAATCCGCAGGACATGCTGCTCACCCACGGCGACACGACGACGACGCTGGCCGCGTCTTTGGCCGGGTTCTACAGAAAAACGCCCATCGGGCACGTTGAGGCCGGCTTGAGAAGCCGCGATATGAGCCGCCCTTTCCCCGAGGAGGCGAACCGCGTCCTGACCGACAGGCTGTGCTCCCTCCACTTTGCCCCCACCGGCCTGGCGGCGGAAAACCTGCGCGCCGAAGGGGTGAGCGGGGAGAGCGTTTTCGTAACCGGCAACACCGTCATAGACGCCCTTTTCTGGACGCTCGCCCAAAACGGCGAGGCGAAGGTTCTGAGGGGCATACCGGAGGAAGCCCCGTTGGCTCTGTTGACCGCCCACAGGCGCGAGTCGTGGGGAGAGCCCCTCGCCCGTATCTGCCGGGCGGTGCGCCGGCTCATGGAAAAACATCCGGAATTGCGGCTTATTGTGCCGCTGCACAAAAACCCGGAGGTCAGGAACACCATAACGGATATCCTGAACGTGTCCGGCAGCAAAAACATAGTATTTACCGAGCCTCTGGAATACCCCGAGTTCGTCGCCGCCATGAACCGCAGCCTTTTCATTATGAGCGACAGCGGCGGAGTTCAGGAGGAGGCGTCCGCCCTTAAAAAGCCTGTGCTTATCCTGCGTGAAATCTCAGAGCGTCCCGAGGCGCTGGATCAGGGGACAGGGCTGCTTGTCGGCTCCGACGAGCATATAATAGAAAGGGAGGCGTCGCGCCTTCTGGAGGATATATCGTACCGTGAGTCATTTACAAAACGCGGCGGCGGCTCGTGCCCTTTCGGAGACGGGAACGCCTCGAAGCGCATAGCGGACATCCTGAAAAGCTATTTTAGTGGGAGAGTGCGGGAGAGATTTAATGCATAAAATGAAGGTGAGGGGCGGAACGCCCCTCAGGGGCAGAGTGAGAACACAAGGCGCGAAAAACGCGGCTCTGCCGATTATGGCTGCGTGCCTGCTCCTGAAGGGGCAGAAAATGGTTCTGGACAACGTCCCCAACCTTCAGGACATAGATACCATGACGGAGCTGCTGCGCTCAATAGGGGTCGCCGTGACCAGGGAGGGCGGCTCGATGACGTTCGACGTGCCGGAGGAAGTGTCGTGCGAGGTTCCGGAGTCACTGGCGCGGAAAATGAGGGCGTCTTCCCTGGTGCTGGGGCCGCTTGTGGCGAGATACGGGCGCGCCGTGCTTCCCTTGCCGGGAGGGTGTTCCATAGGAAGCCGCCCGATTGACCTTCACCTTAAAGGGCTGGTTCAGATGGGGGCCGTAATAGAGATTCGCAACGGCTCCGTTTACGCGGAGACGGGCCGCTTGAGGGGACGCCGCATTTATCTGGACTTCCCTTCGGTGGGGGCCACCGAAAACCTGATGATGGCCGCCGCCTTCGCCTCCGGAGAGACCATCATAGAGAACACCGCGCGAGAGCCGGAGATAGACAACCTCGCCGCCGTCCTGACGGAAATGGGCGTGAAGGTCGATACCGACGGCGCGGGCTGCATAAGGATCACCGGCGTCAACGAGGCGCGGGACTGCAGGGGGCGCGTAATTCCGGACAGGATAGAGGCGTGCACCTACATTCTGGCCGGCGTCATGACCGGAGGGGAGATAACGGTGGAGGACGTCATCCCCGAGCACATCGACGCCCTTCTGGCAAAACTGGAGGAAGCGGGAGCGCCTTTTTCGGTAGCTAAGAACGGCAACGGTAACGGTAACGAAAATTCCGTGAAGGTTTTTCCGGCGGAGCCGGCAAGAAAGCTGAGTCCCATATCTATAAGAACCATGCCGTTTCCGGGATTCCCCACCGATTTGCAGCCCCAGATGGTCGCGGCTCTGACCAAATCCAGCGGGGTGAGCGTCGTGGAAGAAAATCTATTTCAGGCCAGGTTTTTGTACGCGGCCGAGCTGAACCGGATGGGCGCGAACATAGATATAAAAGGAAACACGGCTGTGATAAGGGGAGTGAGCAGCCTGGACGGCGCGACGGTGGCGGCGACCGACCTGCGGGCCGGGGCCGCGCTGATACTGGCCGGACTGGCCGCTGAGGGCGAGACGCGGGTCGAAAACATGGAATACGTCTTCAGGGGATACGACGCCATAGACGTTAA
>WRKN01000218.1 GCA_009778055.1 Synergistaceae bacterium | reverse complement strand
TTCCTGGACTGATGACGGACGCTGTGTATCGCTCTTGAAAATACTTCTTTCCAACGACTGTGCTTACGATTGCGCCTACTGTGTCAACCGACGCAGCAACGACAGGCCTCGGGCGACGTTTTCCCCTGACGAAGCAGCGGACCTTACAATCAATTTTTACCGCCGAAACTACATAGAAGGACTCTTCCTGAGCTCCGGAGTTCTGCGCAGTCCCGACGATACTATGGTAAATCTGATTCGGGCCGTGACCATCCTGCGTAAAAAATATCGATTCAACGGCTATATTCACGTCAAGGCCATCCCGGGAGCGTCGGCCTTTCTGGTCGAGCGTCTGGGTCTGTTGGCGGATCGAATGAGCGTCAATATAGAGCTGCCCACCGAACGAAGCCTCAGGGCGCTTGCCCCCCAAAAGACGAAAAACGCGATTTTCACACCCATGCGTTTCATAAGCGGGCGCATAAACGAAGCAAAGGAAACAAAACCGCAAAGACGCCTATCTTTGAGCGCTCCCCGTTTTGTGCCGGCCGGGCAGACCACACAGTTGATCATCGGAGCGACGCCGGAAACAGACCTCAATATTTTACGCTTGTCCGAAGGGCTTTATGGAAAAATAGGTTTGAAAAGAGTGTATTACTCCGCGTATATGGCGGTAAACGAAGAACGTAATCTCCCCGCCCTCGTGACAGCCCCTCCGCTTTTGCGGGAACATCGCCTTTATCAGGCGGACTGGCTCCTGCGTTACTACGGTTTCACCGCGCTTGAAATCGTGGACGAACGCTCTCCCGCCCTGGATGAAACTATGGATCCCAAGGCGGCGTGGGCGATGCGCAATTTGCATATCTTTCCGATGGACGTCAACAAAGCGGACTACGAACAGATACTGCGTATTCCGGGCATAGGCGTAACATCCGCCAAACGCATAGTCGTGGCACGCCGCGCGCGGCGTCTGAGGCATGACGACCTCAAGAAATTGGGCGTCGTAATGAAGCGCGCGACACATTTTCTGACCTGCGACGGGCGAGTCGAGAATATGATAACTTCGTCGGAGCGGCTCAGGTTTTTCATGTCCGACAAACCCGCGCGGCAGCAGTTAACCCTGCCGTTCGAACCGATTTTGCCTTGAATGCTTCCATGACATACGTTTACGACGGAACATGGGACGGGCTGATGTGCCTCGTCTACAGAACCGCCAAGGATAAAAACGCGCCGGAGGCCATTCTGAGGCCAAGCGACGCGGAACCGGGGTTTCTGTTCGACACTGTCACGATAAAGAATGACTTCGAAATAGCGCAAGCAACAGCGAATGCGCTGAAAAAACGAATTTCGGGCCGTATGTTGTCCGACGCTTGGTTTGCGTTGCTTTCCTGCGATATGACCGGAGGCAGGGCTGTAGACATGGCGCTTTGGCGAATGCTGGCAAACGTGTGGGAACGAGGGAAAAAAACGGAAACCGACCTTGCCGACGAGTCGGCCCACGTTGTGCGCAGAGCGGCGCGGCGTACTGGGAGCGAGTACAACAAATATCTGGGAATGGTGCGTTTCAGGGACTTGGGCGGCATATTTTACGCGGAGCTGGAACCGGACTGCGACGTGCTTACGCTTCTGGCAGACCATTTCAGCGCGCGCTTGCCCGGTCAGGGTTGGATACTTCACGACCTACGCCGCAAAAGAGCGGCGTTGTACGATATGAAAGAGTGGATAGTCACCGATATGCCGCCGCCGGCCGCCGGCCCCATCGAAAACATAGAAAAAGGCGACGCTTATCAGGACTTGTGGCGCGAATTTTACCGCGCCACGACCACGGCCCAGCGCCTGAACTACAAAACTCAGCGCGGCCACATGCCCAAAAAATACTGGAAGCACCTGACGGAAAATCCCGGAGAATTCCACGGGAATATGTGATAAAAACGGGACATGTTACATATATAAACGTACAAGATTGACTCGCTTAGTGTTTGTCAAGCGTTGAAATGGAATTTGGATAATCGGCATAGGGGGCAGTCGTGAGACTGCTCCCCTGCCACACCACCCGGCATGCGGGTCCGCACCGGGCGGTTCGAAAAGTTAGGTCATTGGAGACTTGGCAGTCCCATTTCCGCAAACCAGGCTTTCGTCAGTACGCTGTTCAATAGATAACGACTGTTCTTCCACCAACGCCTCGAATTTCCCGCTATTCGCAGAGCTGTTTCTTCTTTTGCTCCAAGCCTCAACAACTCACGGTACATCGTTTTCCCTCGCTTCCAGTGTTTCAGCTGCATACTTCTCAGGCGATGTCGTATCCATTCCTCCAGTTCTCGAAACACTCCCGGCGTCTGGGCTTTTCCAAAATATCCCTTCCAGCCAAGTAGGTATACTCTTAATCTCGCCACTACGTCGCTCATTTTCTTGCCGCTGTTCCGGCGGGTAAGTTGTCTTACTCGGCTTTTGAACGCCTTGCGAGCTTTGTCGCTCAATCGGCGCTTTACTTCTCCTTTCGGTCCTACCCAGAAACTGTAGCCTAGAAATTTGCTCCTAAAGACGCTGCATACCTTACTCTTTGCTTCGTTCACCTTCAGGTTCAGCCGCTCGTACATCTCACGCAGGCCCTGCATTACCCGTTCTCCTGCCGCTCGGCTTTTCACATACACGTTCGCATCATCGGCGTATCGCACAAATCGATGACCTCGCTTTTCGAGTTCCTTGTCCACTTCATCCAGCAGGATATTCGCCAGAAGCGGCGACAACGGGCCACCTTGCGGCGTTCCCAGTTCTCGCTCGTGCACCACTCCGTTGATCATCACTCCGCTATTTAAATATCCTCGGATCAGGTGTAATACCCTCCGGTCAGATACGTGCCTCGACACACGGCTCATCAGGATATCGTGGTTCACTCGATCAAAGAATTTCTCCAGATCGACGTCCACCACTATACGATATCCCTCCTGAACATAACTTTGTGCCTTAAACACAGCGTCGTGCGCTCTACGGCCCGGTCGGAATCCATAGCTATGCTCGCTGAATTTTGGGTCGATTTGAGGCTGCAACACTTGAAGTATCGCCTGTTGGATCAGACGATCCGTTACCGTCGGGATTCCAAGCTCTCGCTCTCCTCCTCCGGGTTTCGGTATCAGTACTCTCTTCACCGCTTGGGGACGGTATTTCCCCGATAGCAGTTCTTCTCTGATCTTCGGCCAGTTCTCCACAAGATATTTTCCTGTTTCGGCTATGCCTAGACCATCCACGCCAGCGGAGCCTTTGTTTTCCCTGACTCGCTTCCATGCTCTTTGCATGTTCTCACTTGCCAGAATGGCTTCCAGCAAACCCTGACCCGTGTTCGACGCTTCATTTCGCGGACGAGCTTCTTCGCCACGCAACGATTCTCGACCGGCTTCACCGTTCGTCACCTCGTTACGCCCGATCTCCATCAGCTTCTGGCGCATTTCAACCCGATTCTCCATGTCGTCAACACTCCTTTCCGTTCGGTCCTTCGCCGGAAAAAAAAACGGCTAATATGACCTCTGCTGACTGCCTGCTCCGATTCGACATCGTCACCCTTTCAGGCATAAGGCAGGCTCTCCCCGGGTAAGAACGCGTTCCTTCATTGCACGATCGCCGCATTTACGCCGCCTGAGCCTTGACCGCAACAGCTTCGCGGTTATTTGCCCGCTCGCCGTGCTCGACGTCGCCTTATATGCGATTCTTGTTCATCGACCCGCAATTTACGCTCCACGCTTCCTCCCCACGACCGGTTGCCCGTATCGCAGTTGCGCTTCACTTCACTCGCTGCGGTCAGCTTGTGGAGGGACTTTCACCCTCAGGAACGCGCCCGGTCGAGTC
>WRKN01000217.1 GCA_009778055.1 Synergistaceae bacterium | reverse complement strand
GGTATTCCTGGAGCGGAAGAAGGGATTTGAACCCTCGACCCCAACCTTGGCAAGGTTGTGCTCTACCCCTGAGCTACTTCCGCTTTTGTTTTTCAACACAATGGTGGCGGGACCCAGAATCGAACTGGGGACACGCGGATTTTCAGTCCGCTGCTCTACCATCTGAGCTATCCCGCCTTACACATACTCACTTTTTCTAAAATGGCGGGGCCGACGAGACTCGAACTCGCGACCTTCGGCGTGACAGGCCGACACTCTAACCGACTGAGCTACGACCCCGCATTTTAAGTTGGTGGGCGAAACAGACTCAGATTACAAATGTATCAAAACTTTAGAACAACCTTATAGATTTGATTTTACATTCCCCACCTTGCTACTGAGCTTCTTTATATTAACTATTTTTGATAGGTATGTCAACTATTCTCTCAAACTCTGTGTCAAAAGTCACTCCAGCTTTAGGGGACCGTGGTTTTCTGAGGCTGATTTACCGGGGAACGCCACTGTGAAATGAGCGGCAGCGGCGCGTCCTTCCTCGTCTACTACCGAAACGGAGCGTTGCCCGTCGACGTAGGGGAAAGCGTAAAAAAATGTTTCCCCGGGTGCGGCCGTTCCGATGTACTCGGCATCCATGTACCACCATACCCTGCCAACGGCCCCCTCGGCCCTCAGGGGAATTTTTTGCTCCCTGGCCAGAGGCGCAAGGTAGTACGTAGCCCCGGCTATCGGCGACGATATGCTGACGTATGGACGCTTTTGCATATCAGAAGGTGGAATGTTTCTCCGGGCAAACTCAACCGGCCACAAAAGCGTACTTTTACCGCCCCTGACAACGTGCAGGTCACACGGAACGCTCCTGCTCACGCCCTCGACGTACCAGTCGCGTCTCGTCGAAAGGCACGCGGCGGAGGGTGGATGCCCGGAAAGGGAGCACACTTCGCGCAACGCCGCGCCTTCCGGGGGGGCGTACCAGCGGGAGTTCGGCGACAGGACGCGCAGCGCGGAAAGCGCGACAGGAGCCGCTACCTGGGCCCCTACAAGGCCGGGCCACGAGGTTCCGCCGGGATCGCCCACCCACACCGCCACTGTAAAGTCCGGAGTCCAAGCGGCTGTCCAGGCGTCCCGCAACCCGTATGATGTGCCCGTCTTGAGAGCGACGCGCCATGCGTTACCCGGGGCGTGTCCCCCTGGAGTCCGGCTCCCCAGGGTTTCGCGGGCAAAAGCCGAAAGGCGGCTCCTGTTGTCCAATATGTCGCTGACCATCCAGGCCGCAGCCGCCGATACAAGGCGCGTCTCCTCGTCTCTTCGGACGTCTTTTTTCAAAAGCGCGACGCGGCGGTATACTCCTCTGTTAGCCAGAGCCGAATAAGCCGTCAGCATTTGCATAACCGAAACCTCGCAGCCGCCCAATATGAGAGAATCTCCATAGTGCGATGCGCGTTCATTCAGGCTCTCGAAACCGAAAGCTCGCAAAACGTCCAATACGCTCTCAGGGTCTGTCATGCGCAGGACGCGCACGGCAGGAGCGTTCAGTGAGTCGGACAGAGCTACTCTTGCGCTGACCGCCCCCCTGTACGTAAGGTCGAAATTCCGTGGCGCACGCCCGGAAAAAGACAGAGGCGTGTCCGCAAGCAGGGAGCCGGGCGTCAGGATTCCTTTGTCGAACGCGGCCAGGTACGCGAAAGGCTTCAAAGCCGAACCTGGAGAGCGAAGGGCACGCCCGCAGTCAACCCACGCGGCCCGATACTCTTTCGCGGGAAGGGGGGAGCCGGGCGTACCGGAAAAACGAGCGTTGCCGACCCAGGCCACCAGCGCGCCGCTTTTGTTGTCCACGACCCCTGCAGCCGCAGTCACGGAGTCGGGCAGAGGCGCGACCGCGCCGCGCATAATCGCCTCCAGCTTCGTCTGAATCTCCAGGTCCAGCGTGGTGTCGATGCGCCCCGAGCGGCTTGAAAAGTCGTCTGAAAACCTTCCGCCAAACGAGGCTGTTTCGCCGTTAAAAACGGCCTCGGCGAAGTGAAAGGCTCTCATCGGCGGCGACAGCCAGCGGGAAGGGAGGTCTTCAAGAAGGGCGCCTTCGGCTTCCTCGCTGGTGAAGACCGACCGTTTTTCGAGAAGGCGGATTATGAAATCCCTTCGCCGCCTCGCCGCCTCGGGACGCCTGTCCGGCCGATAGTGGGACGGGCTTTTCAACATGCCTATCAGAAGACACGCCTCGCCCGGCGAAAGCTTCGCGGCAGGCTTGCCGAAGTAGATCATGGCCGCCGCCTGAACGCCCCTGATATTGCCGCCGAAGGGCGCGCGGTTCAGGTATGTTTCGAGGATCTCGTCCTTGATCATGCCGCGCTCCAGCTTCACGGCCAGCGCGAACTCCACCGCCTTGGTCAGAAGATCCCTTCGCCTGTGCTCCGGGTTTGATATGGAAAGCCGTATGACCTGGCTGGTGATGGTTGACGCGCCGCTCATAACCCGCCGAGAAACGGCGTTTTGCCACGCCGCCCTGGCTACGGCAAGAAAGTCCACGCCCCTGTGGGTGGGGAAACGGCGGTCTTCGACCCCGACCGCAACGACTGGCAGCCACCTGCCCATCTCGGAAAGAGAGACGGGCAGCGACCACTCCGAGTCCTCGGAGAGGCGCACGTAAAAAAGGCGTCCTTTGGCGTCGTAAAGGGCAGGGGAAACATGCTGGGTCCTGACGGCTGAAAGAACGGCGGAAAGCGGCGGCGTAAGCGCGTAAGAGAGAGCAAAAAACGCACTCGGGGTTACCAGCGCCACGACCGTCAGGTACAATAGTATTCTCTTTAACCTCATTGCGGGAGTTCAGTCAGCCTGATAGTGCTGCATCTTTTCCACAGGCGCATGTTCCACGGGCGGCGGTATGAACGGAGAGATCCAGTGCTTCGCCGGAGCGCCGCCGAGGATGGCGGGAATGGAAACAACAACCCTGTCCATGAACGTGGGGATCGTGAATGTCTTTTCCGCTTTTGTACCGGCGTCGGCGTCGTCCACGATCACGATTGTATGCTTGGGGCCGCTGACCGTAACCCTGACGCGCTCGGCGCGGCCCATGGAAGATTTCAAATTTTTGCCGTTGACGCTGACGGTGACCGACGCGTGGGAGCGCAGTTCCTTATCGTCGATCGTTATCGCGTTGGTGTCAAGGAACAACGTGTGCCCTTTACCTATATAGAAGAGATAAGCCGAAAGAGCGATCAACCCAAGCACTACGCATGTTCTTTGAATCAAGCCGCGCAAGGTCATACGTCGCCCGCCTTTCCGTCGATGCCGCCTCGCAGGGCAGCGCGCGAATCCTCCTCCTGGGCCACGCGTTTCCATTCGTACAGCACCAATGCCAGCGCTATGACTCCGTAACTGACGAACTGCCTGAAGTATTCTCCAAGCATGGCTGATCCGGTAAGATTTTTACCGGCTGTCGGAGCAACCAGAAACAGAAGGTGAAAGAGAATCACTCCAAGAAGAACATTGGGAATAGACGCCTTTGTCACGGACGCGCCGCCGATTAGCAGGGTGGCGATGGAGAACAGGCCGATCTGCTCATGAGAGTTGGTGGTGTTGATAGTGCCGAGGTTCTGCAGGAAGATGATCTGTCCGAAGCCTGCTAGCACCGTCGAAACAATGACTGCAATGATGCGGGTGCGATCGACAGCGATGCCGGCGGCGCCTGCCACCGCGCGGTCCTGCCCCACGGCCCGCATATCCTGACCGAGCTTGGTTTTCCTGAACCAAATGACGAAGACGCACACAGCCGCAATGATAAGGTAGTTGAAAACAGGGATGCTCACTCCCCAAATCCTGAGCGGAATAAACACCTCCAAGGCTTGCCGCACGCT
>WRKN01000216.1 GCA_009778055.1 Synergistaceae bacterium | reverse complement strand
TCTGTTTGAGGACGAGGTATTTTTGCCTTAGCATTAAAGATTCTCCCAGGTGAGGAGAAATACTTTTCGTGATTTGCGGAACTTTCGAGCTCGAATTCAACCCCAGCCGTTTTTTCAGGGCGGCGGGCAGCGCTTTATTCAGGCTGCCAAGCGATATGAAATCCGTTTTCTTCTTCTTGAGAACCTCCGCCAGTTCCTCGGTGACGTTCCTTTCCATCGCAAAAATTTAAACTCAGCCTTGTGTGCCGAACCACTTTTTAAGCAGGAAAACGACGCACAAGACAAAAGCCGCAAGGCTGAAAAAACCCGAGTCACACCCAAAAGAAGCGTGCGGCGAGAACGACATCAACATCGACGTATCGACCAACAGATATTCCATTTTACAACGTTCCTTTCAAGTTACATTTCATCAGTATTTTACAACATTATAAAATAAACGGCCGGCTTTTACAATTTGTTTCTTCGTCTGGTTGAAGTTACATCTTGACTAACATTGACCTTAAAATTACAATGCGTTATTGATGGCCTTGCTTGAAGGAGGAATTAATTTTACATGACCAATTTGACGACTGTTATAGAACGGCATATAAACGAACTGCTGGACGCGGAAAGCAGCGAAGCGGTGGTTTCGCTCCGCCGCAAGGAGCTGGCGAAGTCCTTCGGCTGCGTGCCCAGCCAGATAAACTATGTCCTGCGCAGCCGCTTCACGCCTGAGAAAGGATACCTTGTGCAAAGCCAAAGGGGCGGGCACGGCTATATTCGCATCGTCCGGCTCTCATACGAAAATCCCGAGAGCCGTTTGGAGCACATCAATGAAATCGTAGGCGAATTTCTGTCCGAACAGGAGTGCAAAAAACTTTTGATCGCATTTCAAGAGCGAGGCTTGATAAATGCCCGGGAACGGTTGATAATTGAAGTGGCTCTGAGGCGCGCCGACGATCTTGGGCGTACCGAATTCGATCTGTCGCCGTATAAACGCGGCGTCATTCAGGCCGATATGCTCAAACGTATACTGCGAAGCCTGGCTCTGGCGTAAAGCCTGAGTCATCTATTAAATTTACTATAAAACGAGGTAGACAAAATCATGTGGCAATTTTTTACGGAACGAGGGAAAAAGGTCATCCAACTGGCTCATCGCGAAGCCCTTAAAATGGGGCACAGCGTTATTGAGCCGGAGCACATTCTCCTGGGCATCATATACGAAGGCGGAGGCATCGGATATCAGGCCCTGGTTTCTTTGAACCTGAACCTCGATGAGGTGCGTATGCAGCTTGAAGAGCACATGGGGTGCTCACAGCCCACTCTGAGGGCCATCGACCTGCCCCTGAGCCCGCGCGTGAAAAAGGCGCTGGAGCTGGCCATGCGCGAGGCCCGTAACATGGGCATAAACTACGTTGGGACGGAGCATATTCTTTTGGGGATAGTTTCGGACACGGGCAACATGGTTTCACAGTACTTCCGCGCGAGGGGCATAGACACGCCCGCGCTTCAAAGGCAGATAATGACGGCGGTGTCGGAGGGGGGGGCGACGCCTTCCACGCAGGGAATGGAGAATTTCGCCGATAGACTGAGAAAGAAGGGGCGCACCAAAACCCCGACCCTCGACCAGCTTGGCATAGACCTCACCCAAAAGGGGCGCGACGGGGAACTCGACCCCGTTATTGGGCGCGGTAGGGAAATCAAGCGCCTTATGCAGGTTCTTTGCCGCAGAACCAAGTGTAACCCCGTCCTGATAGGGGATCCCGGAGTCGGAAAAACCGCCGTCGTCGAGGGCTTGGCGCAGCAAATCGCCGACGGGAGCGTCCCGGAGCCGTTGAGGGACAAGCGCGTCATTCAGCTCAACACCGGCAACCTGGTGGCGGGCACAAAGTTCCGCGGCGAATTTGAGGAACGGCTGCGCAGGATTGTAAAGGAATTGACCGACTCCAAAGACGTAATCCTCTTCGTGGACGAGGTGCATACCATCGTGGGCGCGGGCAGCGCCGAGGGCACGGTTGACGCGGCCAACATCCTGAAGCCCAGCCTTTCGAGGGGCATTTTTCAGCTTATAGGCGCCACCACCCAGGAGGAATACCGCAAATATGTCGAAAAAGACGCCGCCCTGGAGAGGCGTTTCCAGCCCATTACGGTGGACGAGCCGAGCCTGGTGGACTCGGTGCTCATACTGGAGGGGCTGAAAGACCGGTACGAGACGCACCATCAGGCCGAAATAGAATACGACGCGCTTTTGGCCGCCGTCCAGCTTTCGGCGAGATATGTCAAGGATCGGTTTCTTCCCGACAAGGGCATAGACCTTATAGACGAAGCCGGCGCAAGAGCGCGGCTCAGCGCCCTCGACCCGCCCGACTCGGTTCGCGAGCTGGAACGGCGGCTCGACTTTACCCGCAGGGAGAAGGAAAGCGCGGTGAATTCGCAAAACTTCGAGCTGGCCGCCAAGCTGAGGGATGAAGAACGCACGCTGGCCGACGAGCTCGAAGAAGCGCGCGGCGCGTGGCGCAGCAACGCCTCCACCAGGAAGTCCGTGGTGACGGCCGAGGACATAGCCACGGTGGTATCCGAACTTACCGGCGTTCCGGTGGTCCAGCTCACGGAAGAGGAGTCGGCGCGCCTTATGCGGATGGAAGAGGAAATTTCCGCCCGGCTTGTCGGGCAGGACGAGGCCATAGGCTGCGTGTCGCGCGCCATACGCAGGGCGCGCAGCGGCCTTCGCGACCCCGTGCGCCCGATAGGCAGCTTTCTTTTCATGGGGCCGACCGGCGTGGGCAAGACCGAACTGGCGCGCTGCCTGGCTCGTTTCATGTTCGGCAGTGAAGACGCCATGATCCGCATCGACATGAGCGAATACATGGAAAAACATGAGGTTTCCAAGCTCATTGGAGCGCCTCCCGGCTATATAGGCCACGACAGCGGAGGCAAACTGACCGAACTCGTCCGCAGACGCCCTTACTCCGTAATACTCTTTGACGAGGTGGAAAAAGCTCACCCGGAGGTGTACAACGTCCTCCTGCAGATTCTTGAGGACGGACGCCTCACGGACGGGCAGGGGCGTAAAGTGGATTTTCGCAACACTGTCGTCATAATGACCAGCAATATCGGCGCCAAAGAAGCGGCCCGCGGGAGCTCGCTGGGTTTTGGCGTTGAAACCATGCAGGATATGGATTGGGAACGCATTAAAAAAATTATTACGGACGAGGCGAACCGCGCCTTCAGACCGGAGTTTTTGAACCGCATAGACGACATGGTGGTTTTCAAGCCGCTGTCGCGCGACCACCTGCTTCAAATTGTCGAGATCATGCTGTCGGATGTGCGTCTCCGCCTGGAAGAACAGGGTATAGGCATAGGAATTGAAAATGAGGCCAAGGCTATGATACTGGATAAGGGTTTTCAGCCCAAATACGGAGCGCGTCCTCTGAGACGCGCGATACAGTCCATGATAGAAGACAAACTGGCGGATTCCGTTCTTTCCGGCAAAATAGGCAAGGGAGTCAACATAACGGTAAAGGTATCGGATAATGAAATTGCCTTCGATACGGATGAAATTGCCGTTCACACGTAACAGGGCGGCATTTGGCTTTTTCGGCGTTTTGCCGGCGGTTTTTTTCCCCGCTTTTCTCATAACGGTTTCGGTCGTTTTTTTTTTAATGTGGGAGACGGCCGCGGGGGCGGATAACGCTGTTCCCGCTGAAGAAACTTCTCAGGACTTGCTGACCGGCGAGTACCCGCACGAAGGCGGAGACGCCTTGAACGAGCTCATGAGGTCCATTACCAGAAGCAGGACCTTCGACCAAACCTTGTACGGGCTCGAAGGCAACTATGAAGTTGTCGAAGAGGTCAGCGGGAAGCTGGAAGAGGACGGGGAAATTGTCAGAATCAGGCTGATAGCCCTTCGGCGTGAGGACGGCG
>WRKN01000215.1 GCA_009778055.1 Synergistaceae bacterium | reverse complement strand
CTTGGTTGTAGAGGTCCATATGTTCATGGATTAACCACCCGGACACAAAAGGACGCTCCCCCTATGGAATTTCAAATAATAACAACAGTAATCGTCGTCATTCTGTGGTGGGTGTTGGCGCATGGGTCGAAGCAGGACGCCGCCGAGGCTGAGAGAATTGTCGGTGATTTGCTGGACGTGAGGATCGCGGTTTCAATGTACGACCTAAGCGGAAGCCGCGCGGAGTTGGAGAGTCCGAAGATGATGTCGACTTATTTGGGGAAGTTAAACACTGACAGATATGATCTTGTGCTCACAAGCGTGGAGAAAGGAGGAAGCCCGGCGTTTATAGGGCGTTCGCTTGTGGGCGTGAGGTTGTGGCCCCCTCTCAACAGGAGGGGCGTTAAAAAGAAAATCGCCGCGCTGGCGGCGGAAAGGGGGGTGCTTAATAACGGGGGGTATTTGTTTACTGTGGCCGACGCCGACACGGTTTATATGTGGCGAGAGTGAAAAGGGAGCTTTTATCAACTTTAACAATATTAAGAGGAGGTAAGTTTTTTAATGTTTTTGGGTAAATTCATTAATGCTTTTGATCTTAACTCGCAAGGAAACAACGGTACGTGCAACGGGAGCAACATTTCCAGAGGGCTTGGCGTCATTTTGAGCATGGAGCCGATGCTGCGCGACAGATATATCGACTTGGTCAACGCCAGGCTGGCCCAGGCGGCCACATACCCGGTGCCCAAGCCTCTCGCGTGTTCGGAACTGAAAATGAGCTTTATGAAAGACGAGTCCGACCTCGCGGATTACTTTGATAACTGCGATCACTTTGATCACGTTGACATTTCCGAACTCGCCAAAAACGCCGACATCACTGTCAACGCGGCGCGGCGGGTCATATGTCTGGCTCTGACGCCGGGCGGCGACGGGGCGTTTGGCGATGGGGAGGCGTCGTACGTTACGGTTTCCAGCGAGGACGACCTTGTCGTGCTGGCGGTGAGGACCAGGGGCGCTGTGAAAGCTGTAAAAGCAATAAAAGCAAAAAAAGAAGCGGCCCCGGATGTCGACGAAGTCAAGGTGAGCGGCAAAATCATACAACTGCCCGGTATCTCGTGGAAAGAGATTATCGAAACAATCCACGACGTCCACTGGCTCAAAGGGGAGGGCGAAAACTCCCTCCTGGGGCACTACCTGTACTACCTGGGAAGCTGCCTTCCCAAATGGCCGCGGTCGCCTGCGTCGGAGGGGGTCGTCGTGCCTGTGGACTTTGAGCACGGCTGCGTCAGAGATTTGAGCGAGTTCTGCGTGTTCAGTGAGATATGTGAATTGTGCGTGCTGTATGATTTCTGCAAGTTAAGAAAATTCAACATAAGCGCGTAGTTTAAGAAGGAGCGATTTCGATGAGTCAGGGCTGGAAATATCTAAAACTCGGCGATTTGCTGGTGAATGCCGGCGCGATAACCAAGGAGACTTTGGACGCGGCGTTGGAGGAACAGAAAATTTCCAGGAAGCGGCTGGGAGAAATTCTGCTGAAGAACGGATGGCTGCCGGAGCGGCAGTTGGCCGAAGCCCTCAGCAGGCAGCTCGATCTGCCGCTTGTGTCCCTGGCCGACCACCAGCCGTCCCGGGAGGTGCTGGACGTAGTCTCCAGGGAGGTGGCGCAAAGGCTCAATGTTATTCCGCTGTCCGGCTTCGGCGGAAAAATTGCGATAGCGATGGCCGACCCGCTGGACATCATGGCGATAGACGAGCTGAGGATGATGACCAACGCAGAAATCAGCGTCAACGTTGCCACGATGTCCGACGTAAGGCAGGCCCTGATGCGCTTTTACAGAATGCAGGACTCCATCAAGGCCGTCGTCACCGAAAACAAGGCTATGAACTACGAAACGTCCATAGCCTCGGCCGGGGTCGTGCAGTATGTCGATGGAGTTTCCTCCGACGACGCGCCGGTGGTGAGGCTGGTGAGCAACGTTCTGGAACAGGCGGTGAAGGACAGGGTTTCCGACATTCATTTGGAGGCGTATCAGACCGTTTCAAAGGTGCGCTACCGGGTGGACGGCGTGCTCTATGACTACATGGAGTTCCCCGCTTCACTCCACCCGCCGGTGGTTTCAAGGATCAAGGTGCTGGCGGGCATCGACACGGCAGAGAAGCGCAAATCCCAGGACGGGCGCATCACGGTGAAGGTTCTGGACAAGCACATAGACCTCCGCGTCAACACCCTGCCCACCATCAACGGGGAGAAGGTCGTCATCAGGCTTTTCGACCGGGGCGCCTCCAGGGTGGGGCTGGCCAACCTGGGGCTGTTCGCCGACGACGTCGAGGTTTTGCGCCGATGCGTCGCGATGCCTCACGGAGTGCTTCTTGTGACGGGGCCCACGGGCTCCGGCAAGTCCACCACGCTGCACTCGCTTCTGGAAATCCTGAACCGGCCCGGGGAAAACGTCATAACCATCGAAGACCCTGTGGAGTACACCATGATCGGGATAAACCAGGTGCAGGTGAACGAAAGGATGGGGCAGACCTTTACCGAGGTGCTGCGCTCCATTCTCAGGCAGGACCCCGACACGATCATGGTGGGGGAGATGAGGGACTACGCCACCACGGAGCTGGCGATACGCGCCGCTCTCACCGGGCACCGTGTTCTCTCGACGCTTCACACCAACAACGCGCCCGCCTCGGTGGTCAGGCTTCTGGACATGGGCGCGCCTCCCTATCTGATTTCGGCGTCGGTTGTGGCGATAGCGGCGCAGAGGCTTCTCCGCAGGCTGTGTGACCGCTGCAAGGCAGGGCGTCCTCTTCCCGAGAGCCTCGCCCGCGTTTACGGCCTTCAGCCCGGCATTCCCGTGTATGAGCCCTCGGGCTGCGACGAGTGCCGAAGCTCCGGCTACAAGGGGCGCGTCGCGGTGGTGGAGATAATGGAGGTCAACAAGAGGATCAAGGAACTCATCAACGCGAAGGCTACGGAGTCCGCCATACGTCAGGCGGCCATAGAAAGCGGTATGCGCCTTTTGGTTCACAGCGCCCTGCGGAACGTGGTGGCGGGCGTCACCTCCATCGACGAAACGCTTACCGTTATAGAGCAAAGCGAGTGAGGCCGGACATGTGGCTGATAGGCTTGTACATATCGTTTTTTATCGTTGTCGCCATCCTGTCCGTGAGGCATCTGGAGAAGGTTGTCGAGCACAGGACCTCCAAACTGAAGGCGATGGAAAAGGAGGCCCGTTCCGCATCCCTCTCCAAGTCCGCGTTTCTCGCCACCATGAGCCACGAGATACGCACGCCCATGAACGCCATTCTGGGCATCACCGAAATCCAGCTTCACGACGAATCCGTGTCGCCGGACATAAAGGAGGCCCTCCACAAGATTTACAATTCCGGCAAAATGCTTCTGGACATCATCAACGACATCCTGGACCTTTCCAAAATCGAGGCGGGCAAGATGGAACTGACGCCCCGCGAGTACGACACCGCCAACCTTATCAGGGACACCGCGGCATTGAACATAACGCGCATCGGCGACAAACCGATCGAATTTGAGCTGGACGTAGACGAAAACATCCCCGCGACGCTGTACGGCGACGAACTGCGCGTCAAGCAGATTTTGAACAACCTGCTCTCCAACGCCTTTAAATACACGGAAAAGGGCCTTGTAAAACTGTCCGTTTCCGCCGCTGACGAAATTGAAAATGAAAATGAAAATGAAAGCAATGAAACTGATGAAATAAATGAAAAAAATGAAGCCGATGAAAAGGTTGTAAGCGATGTAATAAAGAATATTGTCAAGAAAATTGATAAAAATATCACTTATCTTGTCGTTGAAGTGAGCGACACGGGCCGAGGCATGACGGAGGAGCAGCTCAACGTGTTGTTCGACGCGTATACCCGTTTCAACACAGAGGCAAGCCGCGCCACCGAGGGCGCCGGGCTT
>WRKN01000214.1 GCA_009778055.1 Synergistaceae bacterium | reverse complement strand
GACGGGCTCCGGTTGTTTCGGCGGATTTCTCATCACCGAAACGTCGACTCAGGGCGTTCCCTGGAACTGGTATGGTTTCCATCATATTCAGGGACCTGCCGCTCTCGTCGTGAACCCGGAGGCGTCGGGCATTAACACGGTCGAGGACGCCATCAATGCTTTGAAGGAAGGCAGAGTCAACGTCGGAGTTTCATCGCTCGGGGCAGGGATTCATGCTTTTGTCGAAGCGTTCGCAGGAGCAGCCGGTATTGAAACGGAAATCAACTACGTCACCTCCGGCGGAGACGGGGCTACGTGCGTTTCCGTCCTTGCAGGCGAGGTTGAGATCGGCTCCATTTCCTTCTCGGCAGGCGTTGATTATGTACGCGCCGGTCAATTGAAAGTTCTCTTTCTGAACCGGAGAGAACCCTTCCAGCTTCCCAGAATCTCCGAGGGCCAGATTGAAGCCGTCACAATTCCCCCCATCACCAGTTTAGGGGCCGCATATCAGGACATCCCCAACCTGGCGGAGACCTGGCCCGTGATGATCCCCCGCGACGCGCCAAAGGAAATCGTTGATAAGTTGCAGGAGGCATTCCTCTGGGCGTGTGAACAGACTGAAATGAAGGAATTCGCCGAGAGAATGGCATATGAAGTTATCACCCGCTATGGCGAGGAAGCCGACAGAGTATTGGATTATCAGTACGCGGCCTATGCGTGGGTAATTTACGACGCCGGCATGGCAGAAATATCCCCTGAAGAATTTGGCATCCCGCGTCCTGAAGATTGGAACTGGGATCAGAGAAAAGCGCAATACGGGTATTAATCGCAATAACTCGGTAAATCGGCCGCGCTTTCCGTGTGAGAGCGCGGCCTTATGGAAAGGTGGTCATATATCTTGAGCGGCCAGGAACAAAAAGCGGCTTCGGAAGCAAGCGAAAACGTTCAGTCTGGGCAACCCATTCAGCCCCGCGCCGTTAAGCCGATGTCAGGAGCGGATTTTATCACCGCGATCGTGCTTATAATTTTTGGAACGGCTTTTTTCAAAAACGCGCGGAATATGAGAACGTATCGGATATTTTTCTCCTCTCCGGGATTTTTTCCCATGATCTTGGGTATCATTTTTATCCTGTTCGGCCTTGCTCTCCTCTATATCTCGTACCGGCGGGGAGGCTGGGTGGACGCCCGCCGAATCATAGGCGCGGATAATCTGAAAAGGAGCGTCGCTTCTCCGGTTTTTAAAAAATGCGTTATTATTTTTCTCCTGATTCTCGGTTACGTGGCTCTGTTGGGGAAAATCAGCTTCGTTTACCTGAGCATGGGGTATCTTTTCCTCACGTTCCTTTTTCTGAAGGCGGCAAAATGGTATTGGATAGCTCTTATATCCGTGATCGCGCCAATAGTCATACAGATGGTTTTTGTCAACTATTTCAGGATCCCGATGCCATAAGGAGGCGAGCTTGATGGAATATTTACGAAATATAGCGGATGTGTTCGTCACTATGGTGCTGGATCCGAGGATTCTCGCGCTCATCCTCGGAGGCAGCGTGTCGGGGTTGCTTGTGGGGGTCATTCCCGGCCTGACCGCAACAATGGCTTTGGCCCTCCTGATCAACGTTTCCTATGGAATGCCGCTTGAACATGCCGTGGTGTTTCTCCTGAGCGTCTACGTGGGAGCGACATCAGGCGGCCTGTGCTCCGCCATCATGATCAACATTCCCGGCACCCCCGCGGCTGCGGCGACAGCCCTCGACGGTTTCCCGCTTGCCAAGAAAGGAATGGGAGGACTGGCAATCGGAACGGGATTTATCGCTTCCTTCATTGGGACGGTTTTCGGTATTCTCATCATGTTGACGCTCACGCCCGTGCTTTATATTATCGCAATGAGAATGGGGAATTGGGAAATGTTTCTTCTGGCGCTTTTCGGCATCATGATCTGCGGCACTCTCAGCAACGATAAAGATCCGATCAAGGGCTGGATCGTCGGTTTTTTAGGCTTCGCTTTTGCCATGGTGGGGATGGAGGAAATTTACGCTTTCCCGCGTTTCACATTCGGCAGCCTTCAACTGAGAGGCGGTATTCCTTTGATTGCCACGCTGATCGGAGTGTTCGGCATCTCAGAGGTGTTGAGCGTTCTTCAGGAGGCTACCGCATACAAAATCGAAGGGAAAATAGGGCGGGTCATTCCGCCGTTTAGCGTCTTCAAATCGCTCATGCCCGCAACCCTGCGCTCGGGAGCCATCGGCGTCATTATCGGAGCCATCCCCGGCGCGGGGGAGGACGTGGGCGCGTGGCTGGCTTATGACATTGGCAAGAGGCGATCGAAGGACAAAGATAAGTTTGGAACCGGTATCCTGGAAGGCGTCATTTGCCCCGAGGTAGCGAACAACGCCGTTATCGGAGGCGCGATGATCCCGCTTTTGGCTCTGGCTATTCCGGGGAGCCCTCCTTCAGCCATGTTTCTCGCCGCGATGAACCTTCACGGGGTTCGTCCGGGGCCGATGCTCAATGTCGAGAATCCCCTGTTTCTCCCGATGGTCGGGGTAGCCCTGATGTGCGCCTCGCTGGCGATGGTTTTTTGGGGACTGCTTCTGGTCAAGCCAATGGTTGGGGTATTGAAAATCAAAAGAGAGATACTCCTGCCTCTTGTGGTTCCTCTGACGGTTATCGGCGCTTACAGCGGCGGGATGAGGATATTCGACGTCTATCTGATGCTTTTCGCCGGAGTGCTCGGTTATATATTAAGACAGATGGACTATCCCTTAGCCCCTTTAGTATTGGGGCTGATACTCGGACCCTTGGCCGACGTCAGTTTTCGCCAGGCACTCATGCAAAGCCGCGGAACGTTCATGCCGCTGTTACGCCGCCCCATCGGGCTGGTTTTGATGGTCGCGATTGCGTGGCTGATCTGGAGCGGAATTGTTCGAGCCAGGGAGTATTACAGAAAAGTGGACTTCGTCGGAGGTGATTAGATTGAACGATACAAAAGCACAGAATTCCGCGGCAGGGTATCTTGATACGGTTTTTTCCCTCAAAGAAAAGGTCATTCTTTTTACCGGCGCAACGGGAGGGATCGGCAGCGCCATTTGCGAGGGCTACGCAAAAGCGGGCGCATCCGTGGCGCTTTGCGACATAGACGCCGGCAAGCTGGCGGAATTGGAAAAGAAAATCAGGGTAGAGAGCGGAGAGGCGTCATCTTTCAAGCTTGACCTAACTTGCATGGAGGATATAACGGGCTGCGTGGATCGCGTTATTCAAGCATACGGACGGATTGACGTCCTTTTCAACTGCGCGGGCATCAACAAGCGCGAAGGTTTGCTGGACGTCGAAGAAAACACTTACGACCGCATCATGCAGATCAACCTGAAGGGGCTGTACTTTATTTCACAGGAAGTCGCCAAACACATGAGGAAGGCAGGCAAAGGTAATATTATTAACATGACGTCACACAATTCCGTGGGGATGCTGGGTGGTTGCAGCGTTTACGGCGCAACGAAGAGCGCGGTGACAGCTCTGACCCGCTCTATGGCGGTTGAGTGGGCAAAATTCGGCATCCGTGCCAACGCCATCGCGCCCGGACACTTTCTGACCCCGCTTACAACCGTGACATGGGAACACCCTACGCGCAGCGTATACCTGAAGGAGCGTATAGCAATGGGGCGCCCCGGTACACCGGAGGAGATAGTGGGTGCGGCTATCCTTTTAGCGTCCGACGCATCCTCGTATATGTCCGGCATTATGGTGCATATTGACGGCGGTTGCCTGGCAGGCGGGACTCCCTGGGATTTCGATACAAAGTATTAAACCCTATACCCTAAACCATTAAAAAAGGGTAAATTGTTCAGGAGGACATAATACGCCTGCGGCGTCGTGAATTACCACCAGTCATAAAAAACCCGAGGGAGCCGGAACTTGAAAAGTTCCGACTCCCTCGGTTCATTTTAATCTGGC
>WRKN01000213.1 GCA_009778055.1 Synergistaceae bacterium | reverse complement strand
GGGAATCCGGTGAAAATCCGGAGCGGCCCCGCCACTGTAACCGGGACGAAACCGCAACAAGTCACTGTTCGAGAGAATGGGAAGACGCGGGAGTAGGATGAACGGGAGTCAGGAGACCTGCCGGAAATGGATTATGTCTTGTTGCGCGCGGGCGTGGCGGGTCTTTTTCGATACCTTAGGAAGACTTCTCCTTTTTCGTCCCGCGTGATAAAACAAATGTAAAAAAGCGCAGATTTTATGGGATACCAGAGGGCAATGACCCTTTGGCATAGTATGGGGCGTTGCTCCATAACATCGAAAGGAGTTGTATTAATTTGAAGCGTTGGAGATTTTGGGTTTTGACAGTTTTGGCGGTTTTTGTGTTGGGGGGAACCGCTGACGCCGATTCGCATTTCGAGAAGGTGGTGACCTATAATAACAAGATATACGCCCTAAGAACCAACGAAGTATCTTACACTTGGTACCCCAGTGAAATTGTGGAATTGGACGCTGACCTCATTGTACAGCGCACTCGGACACTGAATGACGGGACGAACGCCGCGAAGAACTCTCTATCCCTTGCTCTTCATGGTAACAAACTGTACGTCGGAAGCGTCGGCGGCGGCATGATGGGAGGCGAAGCTGGAGACGTGTGGGAGGTGAACATCACTACCTGGACGGCGAGTCAAGTCCTCGATGTTAGCGGCATCAATGAAGGTATTTACGGGCTTGCTATACAGGAAACCGTCGGCGCACCCGTAACGGACATGGTATTCCTTCTGGGCGGATACTATGACGCTTCGTACCCGTTCGATTTCCATGCGAATCTTTACATCACCGATGTCAACACCCTGACCGGCCCGGGCTCCCTCCCGACAGGGATTCCCATTGTTCCAACAACTAACGGTTATTCGTGGAACATAGCCTGGAGCGAGTCTGAGCAGATCCTTTGGGTGATGGCCGGCACGGAACTTCAAGCGTATGACGTAACCACAAACTCTTTCACAACCTTCTCGCCAATTACCCTGGGGGGCAATATCGAATCTATAGCGGTGCTGGATGGCGTAGGGCTTTTTTACACCGCCAACACTGGTTACACGGAGCCATCCTTACTTGGTAAAATTACATATAATGGCGGTGTTTTCTCAACTCCCCAACAACTGGTGGCCAATATAGGAAATGGCGACGCCGCGGTGTTCGCGTTCAGAGACCACAACAAAGCCCCACGCGTTCTCGTGCGCGAGTACAATTACGGGCCTAACGATAACGTCTACATATACGATGCCGCTGGCGCTTTTGTGAGCCCGATCGTAAATGAATCGAATTGGGGCTCAAATATTCACGCGATTACCACGCTCGGAAATTATCTGTATCTTGGGACTTACGAGAGTTACAGCGGAAGCAGCACCCAATTGTCCGGGGAAATTAAGCGAGTCGACATGTCAGGATGGCCAACCTTCTCCTGGGTCGGCGGCGGGGGCGGGGGCGGATGCGACGCCGGATTCGGCGGCGCGGCGCTCCTGCTGCTCTTGATACCGATTGCGCTGAGGAAAAATCGCAAAAAATAACAAAAGGCTGATTGGGGTTCGGGGGGCGGAGTTCACTCGGTTCCCCGAGTCCTCCACAGTTATTCGGCGTTTTCTAAGTCGTTCGACTTAAAAATAGAAGCGCGCGACATTCATGTCGCGCCCAACGTGCAACGTTGAGGTTTTTCCATATCAATATGCGTTTGCATATTGATATGGAATCAGAGTTATTATAAGGAGTTTTTCCGATGGAAAAATATAAAACTCGTCCCGCGTGGAAAATTTCCCTGATAAAAAATTTTTTACCGCTGCTTTTAGCTGCGGCCTTCCCCTCTGCGTCGCCGGCTGCCGTGGTGGAGCTGCCGGAGGAGTGGGTCGTTGGCTCCGTCATCTACGACGCGGAGGAGGACAAATATCTTTCGCCGGGCATGGTGACCGTCATCCGGCCCGAAGAGCGAAGAGGAGAACAACGCAGCCTGCCCGACTTGCTGGACGAGGTTCCGGGGCTTCGTGTCATCCGCCTTCAGGGACGCAACGGCTATTCGGTGGCTTCCGTGCGGGGCAGCACTTCGTCGCAGGTGGCGGTGTACGTGGACGGTATACTGATGAACCTCCAGAGCGAGCCCGCCGTGGATCTGTCCGCTATTTCCGTCGACAATGTGGAGCGTGTCGAGATTTACAGGGGCTACATCCCGGCTAAATTCGGCGCGCAGGCTATGGGGGGCGTAATCAATATTGTGACAAAGACCCCGGAGAAACCGAAGACGGAGGTTATGCTCGGCGCGGGCTCGTTCGGAAGGTGGAAGGGAGTTCTGTCGCATTCGGCCAGGCTGGGGGACGGAAAATTTTTCGGCTCGTTCGGCTACGAAACGTACAACGGCGACTTCGAATATTGGAACGACGCCGGCACGCCATACAACAACACGGACGATTACACGGCGGTAAGGCGCGGTAACGGATTCGAGAATATGGATCTATTGCTCAAATGGGAGAATGACAACTGGAGGGCGAGAGCGTCATGGACGCGCCGGAACCGCGAACTCCCGCTTGTCGCCCCCAATCTGGACAGGCCGGGGGCGCCGCAACGCCCCTGGGCGCTTCTGGACACTGACAGAACTGACCTGTCGCTCGGGCGGACACAAATGTACGGAGATATCAATTGGGCCTGGGAAATGACTTACACCATGCAAAATAAACAGTACGACAGCAGAAGGGGCACAGCGCCAAGCCAAATCGGCGGGGCATATGTTACAAAGAGCGAGTATGACTCGTCGAAATTTGGAATTTCCGTAAACGCAAATATGCCTGTCGGCGAACGCCATTTTCTGGAATTGCTGGCCGGATACTCAAGCGAACGGCTGAACGTGAAGGGAGACATGATATACCAGTACCTTGGAGGCACAGACAGGTACGACGTCGCGGAATGGAACGTCAGCCTTCAGGACACGATAGCTCTTGACAGAGCCGGAACGTTTCTTCTCACTCCCTCAATCCGCTGGCATGAGATGGACGGCGAGGATCATTTCACGTGGCAGGCGGCGCTGTCAAAGGAGTTTCCACGGGGTTGGATGCTGAAAAGCACCTACGGCACATACGCGCGAGCGCCGAATATGTACGAGCGATACGGCGACGGCGCGTTTATCATCCCCTCCTCCGGAAATTTGAAATGGGAGACCGGCACGCAGTTCGACGCGGGTGTGCATTGGAACGGGCCAATCGAGGCTCTGGACGGAGCGCGCGCCAACTTTGCCCTCTCAGGCTTCATGAGGGAAACCGACGATCTTATCGAATTTTTAATGACCAGTCCCAGGTACGGCAGGTATTTCAACGTCGCCAAGTCAGAGGTCAAGGGAGTGGAATTGGAAGCCGGTCTTGACTGGGAAAAGTGGGCTTTTTCGCTTTCCGGCACATGGATGGAGGGTAAAAACAAAACGCCAAATGAAGGCTCAGTCCGTTATTACGGGATGGCTTTGCCGAATCGCCCGGAGTGGAGCGGCGCGGCGAGATTTACCAGAAAGTTCGACATGGGGGTGGCCTTCGCCGAATACCGATACATCGGCGAAAACTACGTTGATTCCGCCGAAACAGTCCTATTCGACGCGAGAAATATAATCAACATAGGCGTCAAATATGATTTGAGCCCGACCACGCATCTTACCGTCGGCATCGACGACCTTTTCAACAACGCGGATAAATGGAGAATACGTCCGGACGGCTATAACGGGCCGGTTCGTATGCTCTGGTATCCGATAGAAGGGCGTTCGTACTACCTAACGCTGAATATGGAGTTTTGAAAATAATGAAGCGAATTTTTGCGATCGTCCTGATTGCGCTGAGTATATTGCTTAACACGGTCTTTAGGTCAGAGGCGTCGGAAGTCGTAGACGACACCGGCCGAAAGCTGACCTTTGACGAGCCGCCCGCAA
>WRKN01000212.1 GCA_009778055.1 Synergistaceae bacterium | reverse complement strand
CAGTTAAAAACACTTTCAAAGTTTTATGTCACAGACACTGGTATCCGGAACATGCTGATGGGTTACTCTGACGGAGATATGGGGCATGTGCTTGAAACTGTGGTTTACTTTGAGCTGCTGCGCCGCGGTTATCAGGTGTTCATCGGAAAATGGTACGACAACGAGGTGGATTTCCTTGCTATACGGCAGGATACTCGGAAGTATTATCAGGTCACGCTGAGCTTGATGGACGAGAGTGTAAAGAAACGGGAGATCGCTCCTCTCGCCGCTATCGGCGACAACTACGAAAAGATCATATTATCCATGGACAGGACCTATATCACAGACCATGAAGGTATTCTTTTCCTGAACATCATAGACTTCCTCCTGTCAGAATAAAATTTTTTTAGAGCCTGTTTACCATCCCTATCGTAGGGGCGGCAACCTGCCGCCCGTGTTTGAGGGTTTTTGGATAAACGGGCGGCAGATTGCCGCCCCTACTATCCGCGCTTTGGGCATTTCACTCGCCAGGGGCAGCGGCGGCAGTTTTCGCGTTTTGGTATCCAGGGGCCGCCGGCCGCGCCGCGGGCCGCCGTCGTAACCCGATCCGCCATGGCCGCCCAATCGCCGTCACCAGGGAAACGGCGCGTGGAGTCGAGCCGCCCTCCCTCCCGCAAAAAAATCAGCCCTACATCCACTTCATCGAAACGCAGGTTACGGCGCTCGGCAAGAATTTTTACCACAAGCGCGTAAAAGGCGAGTTGGGCGCGGTACAACTCGTCCGGCGCGTTGTCGGACAGGGTGATCTTATAGTCCCTGACATGCCAGCGCCCCCCGTCCCTCCATAAAACGTCCATGGCGCCCGCAAGGCTGAGGCAAGCCTCGGGCGTCCTCAGTACCGCGCGGAACGCGCTCTCCCGCTTGAGAACGCCGTCACGCGCAGCCGAAGCCAGGGAGCGCCCTTCCCCGGAAGCCGCGAACGCGGTCAGCCACTCGCGCAGGGCCTCTTTGTTCCCGCCGTCGCGCCATGTGTCACGCAGGACGGCAGGTACGCGCCTCACAACGTCTTCTCCGTCCAGCCACGAACCAAGAGTATCTTCTTCCATGTCCCACCGCGCCAGAATCCAGTGCGCCACGGAACCAAGCTCGGAACCGCCGATTAGATCGCCGGAGCTTAGGTCGTCGGGAACCTCCCAGCGCAGATCCAGGCCCTGGCGGTGACGCCTCCGCCACGCAAAGGGACACCACTCGAAAAGCGCGAACGACGTGGCCGAAAAGCTCGAAAGCAGCCCCCCTTCCTGCGCGGGCAGCTCCAAAGGCTCGGCAGGAACCGTGACCGCGTATTCTATTTTCTTTTCGTGTTTTTCCACAGGGGTTGATTCGTCAACGACGACGAGCGACGAGCTTTTTGACCAGTCCGGCCCCTCTTCCTCCGCCAGCCAATCCGCCGTCCAGGAGAGCCAACTGTCCTTTCCCATGTTTTTGACGCCTTTGGCGTCCTCTCCCGGCACGCCGCACAGTATCAGGGAATCCCTTGCCCGCGTCGCGGCTACGTAAAACAGCCTTTGGCTCTCTTCAAGCTCGCTTTGGGCCGACAGCGCGCGTTCCCACCGCATTGAAACGGGATTTTGCCCAGCTTGCCCAGCACCCCGCTCATCGGGCATATCGGAGAAGGCGACGCCCAGCGTTTTGGAGGCGGTGACTGAAACGCCGGGCTTTCCGCGGCCGCGGGATGGGCGTTCCATGCGCATTACGGCCACTACCGGAAACTCCAGCCCTTTTGAAGCGTGGACGGTCATGACGCGAACCGCGTCAGCGTCCTCACCCATCCAGTCGGGTTCCTCGGCGGGCGCGCCCGCGCGCAGGGCCGAGTCCAGCCATTGAGCGCAGCCGGCGAGGCTGTGGGACACGTCGCGCTCGTATTGCCGCGCCGACGATATAGCCCTGTTTACGTTGGCCGCCACGCGAAAGCGCTGAGAAGGCTCGAAATACGCCAAATACCTCCTGTCCTCCATCAGGCGCGACAGCACGGCGGACGGCCCCTTCAGGCTGCCGACGCGGCGCAGGTACGAAAGACGCTCCGCCGCGTCGGGCAGGCTTTCCGATAAGACTTCGCCGAGGGAATGGGCGGAAGAAGCCCGCGCCCGTAAACAATCGACGGCCTCCCGCTGGGATACGCCGGAAAACGGCGAGGAAAGCCACCCGGCCAGGGCGGTTTCGTCGTCGGGAAACGCGGCGGCTCTGAGGACGTTGACTACGTCCGTCACCTCGCCGCGCGAAAAATAACTCCTGTTTTTTTCAAAGGAGGCGGGTATGCCTCTTTTTTCAAAAGCCGCCTCCAGAACTCCGTACTCGCCCCTCGTGGGAGTGAGCACCGCTATGTCGCGCCAGCTCATGGGGCGCAAGCACCGGTTTTCTTTGTCCCATACGGCGCGCCCCTCCTCCACGAAACCGGCCATCATCCCCGCCAGCGCCGCGGCCAGGCGCTCCCGGGCCGCCCCGGCCTCTCTGCCTTTTCTTACGGACAAAAGCAGAGTGAACGGCGGCACGGCGGCCAGTTCACGTTCGGGCTGATCGGGCTGATCGGGCTGATCAGGAACGGAAAGAGGCTCGAATTTCAGGTTTGCCATACGGCCCGTTCCCAGGCCGTCCCTCCATATGTGGGCAAAAAGTGAATTGAGCGTCCGCATCAGCGAAGAACGGGTTCTGAAACTGACGTCCAGGTTGACGTCGGAACCAAGTTCCCTGCTTTGCAGCACGTAATCGGCAAACAGCGTCAGATCCGCGTGCCGGAATCGGTATATGGCCTGTTTCGGGTCCCCCACCAGAAAGAGCTTCGCTCCTTCTTTCTCGCGCAATGCCCTGATCATGGCATCCTGAAGCGGGTCGGTGTCCTGAAATTCGTCTATCAGCACGTGCCTGAAGCCTTTAGGGCGCGAACCGTTTTTCACCGACTGCGCCGCGAAGCGTATCATGTCGGAAAACGAAAGAAGGCTCCTGCGCCTCTTCATTTCGTCCCAAGCCCACCAGGCGAAGGCGGAAAATCTCAGCAAAACCGCGCGAAGGCGCTGTTCCGCCGCGGACAGGGGGATATCGGGATTGCAGGCGGAGAGGGAGGCCCACTCCGCCTGCGCGTCGCGCCATTTGGACGCCGTCTGCCCCAGGCGTCCGGCAATGGTCTTGAAGAGGTTGGAGTTGTCGCCGCTCAGGTTTTCGCAAATATCGAGGTAGAAAGCTCTCCGAACGTCCGGTTCATGGCTTTGCTCCGGCGCGGCCAAAATCCCCCCCCATCGCTCGAGCACTCCGGCAAGTTTAACGGCGGGGCTGACACGTGTTTGCCCCGCTTTTTTCATTGCCTTTTCTCCGGCGTCCAGTATATCGCGGCTCATTTCCGCGAAAATTGCCCGCCAAAGTTCCCATGCCTCGTCCCACCTGGGGCGCAGCACCCCGAGAACCGCGCCGTACGCCTCCGCCGCCTGCGGGTCGTTTGGGCTCTCCGCGTCGTCGGCCCAGGCCAGCATAGTGTCGTGGCCATGCCCGACGCTCGCGTGCAGTTCCGTCACGCCGCGCGCCAGTTCTCGCAGACCGGCAGGCCCCCATTTCTCCAGCGCGGAGATGAAAATTTCGTCGTTTTCCAAGCGCCGCGCGATCTCCGAAAATACCCTGTCGCCGTATACGGACGCGAGGAAGGACAGCTCCAGACATTCCAAAGCGCGTTCAAGCGTCCCCCAGAAAAAGTCTTCCTGCGGCGCGCTGACCACGCCTGAATATGGGTCGAGGTCGAGAGAAAGCCCGGATTCCCGGATCAGGCGCGAGGCGAACGAGTGGATGGTCGATATCCACGTTTCGTCGAAACCCTCTTTTATGGCCTGCCATTCCGCTTCGCGCTCTTTGGGCAGCGCGGCCATCGCCTCGAACGCGCGGGCCCGTATGCGCTCCTGCATCTCGCGGGCCGCCGCCTCGGTGAACGTGAGG
>WRKN01000211.1 GCA_009778055.1 Synergistaceae bacterium | reverse complement strand
GTGAACCCGCCGGGGGACGTCTTGGACCAATAGAGGATTGCCGCCACGCCCGCAAAGATGATCGACGAGATGATCACGCGGTTTCGGGCCGGCTTCTGGTCGATGCCGAAAAATTCAGCGACCATCAGGCGCAGGGAGCGCAAAGCGGTGTCCCCCGAGGTGATCGGCAGCACGATGATGCCCAGGATTGCCAGGATTCCGCCCCAGTACCCGAGCATATCCTTGCACACCATGCCGATAACCGGCGGCGCGTTTCTCAGGATATCGACGCCGCTTTGAAGCCGCAGCCCTTCCACCATCATGCCCATTGCCCCGGGGGCCGCAAGATCGGCGCCCAGTGGCAGGGTTTTCGCCATAAGCCCCATTGCCGCGGCGGCCCATATCATGGCGATGAAACCCTCCAGAACCATCATGTTGTAGAACGTCATGCGCCCCTGACGCTCGTGCGTCATGTTACGGGAGATGATCGCGGTCTGGGAGGAGTGGAAACCGGACACTATGCCGCAGGCTATGGTGATGAAGAACATCGGGATCATCTTGTCCCTTGGATGAACGCCCAGCCAGTTCGATGCCGAAAGCTCCATAAGGGGATAGCCTTTATAGAAGAGTCCGGCGAATACCCCTATGGCGGAGAACACAAGAATGGCCCCGAACACGGGATATATCCTGCCGATGACCTTGTCGATGGGGAAGAGGGTCGCCGCCAGATAGTACATGAAAATAACGCCGTATATCACCCAGGTCCAAGGGTCGGAGGCCGAGCCGGACAAGCCGAAAATCTGAGTCGCGGCGATGTCGCCGGGCGTGTAAATGAACACCGAGCCGACCAGGAGCATGAGTACGCATATAAACACGTTGTAAATATTGAAAATGGCTTTGCCGGTGTACTTTTCAACCAGGGCGGGCATCTGCATTCCGCCGTTGCGCAGCGACAGCATTCCGCTGAAATAGTCGTGCAAAGCCCCGCCGAAAATATTGCCTATGGGAATGAGGATGAAGGCCACAGGGCCGAACAGAATACCCTGAATCGGCCCGAGAACCGGCCCCGTGCCCGAAATGTTCAGCAGGTTGATGAGCGTGTTCCTCCAGGACGCCATCGGGACGTAGTCCACCCCGTCGGCTTTGGTGAACGCCGGGGTTTTTCGGTCGTCAGGCTTCAGCACATTATCGCATATCCTCCCGTATACCGCGCCGCCCACGAAGAGAATCACAAGGCCAATGAGAAACGTGTACATTTTTCCAGCCTCCCAGCGTTTAAGTTTTGCGCTTTTCGTCGAAATCTTTGACCAGCTTGCGCAATACGCCTGAGAGTATCAGGAGCCCGAGCAGGTTTGGAATGGCCATGAGGGCGTTCAGGGTATCCGCCACGTCCCAGATGTTATTGAGGAAATCGTTGCCAACCGTGCCGAAAATTTGGCCCCCCGCCGCCCCGAATAGAATCAGGACAATCCATAAACACTTCATGGCGGGCTTGAACTTCACGCCGAAGATATAGACAGAGGCCGTTTCACCATACCAATACCAGCCCAGTATCGTGGTGTACGCGAAAAGGGCGAGCCCCAGCGACAAGATATATGTACCGACGGGGCCGAGCCCTTGCTCAAAAGCGTAAAGGCTGAGCCTCGCGCCTGACAATTCGGCTCCTCCGCCAGTGAGGGAACCTGTCGACAGAACGACGAGGGCCGTCATTGCGCAGATGATGAACGTGTCCACGAAAACCTCGAAAATTCCATAAAGTCCCTGACGCACGGGGTGATCGACATTAGCTGTCGCGTGAACCATGGGCGCCGAGCCAAGACCGGCCTCGTTGGAAAATATACCCCTGGCGATACCCCTTCTTATGGCTGCGGCCACCGACCAGCCCGCCAGAGCGCCCGGAATGGCCATTGGGTCCGCAAACGCGTACTTGATCATCAAGCCGAACGCGGCGGGAACGTTGACAATGTTCACCAGCAGCACAATTAAGGAACCTACAACGTAGAATATCGACATAAAAGGAACCAGGTATGTGGTTACGGTCGAAAGGGCCTTGAGTCCCCCGATGATGACAAGGCCGGTGAGTATCGCCAACCCTATCCCGCTGTGCAGGGGACTGATGCCGAAGCCCATGCTCAACCCTTCGGCCGTGGAGTTGGCCTGTACCGCCGCCCCTATTCCGAACGAAGCCAGGAAAGCGAACAGCGCGAAGGTCATGGCGAGCCATTTCTGATTGGCGCCCTTCTCCAGTATGTACATGGTGCCGCCGCGCCAGTCGCCGTGCTCGTCTTTTTCGCGGAAGTTGACGGCCAGCACTACCTCGCCGAACTTGGTGGTCATGCCGAAGAAGGCGGACACCAGCATCCAGAAGGCCGCGCCGGGCCCTCCCAAGTGAAGCGCCGTCGCGACGCCCGCGATGTTGCCCGTACCGACCGTAGCGGCCATCGCCGTCGCCATGGCCGCAAAGGAAGAGATGGATTTGTCGCCCTCCCCCGCTTTGCTCTTAAAGTCGAGAACTTCTTTAAAAGCAGTCTTGAAGTAACGCAACTGGGGAAACATCAGAACTATCGAGAGATACACCCCCGTGCCCACGATAAGACAAAGCATCGGTGGGCCCCATACAATACCGTTGATGATACCGTTGATCCTGAAAAAGGTTTCCATAACCTTGCTCCTCCTCCACCGTTTGGTTTTTGTTTCTTGCTCAAACGCCTGCGGAGGTTATTTTATCATTTGAAGTGAAAAAAAGAAAAGCACAAACAGAACTCGCATTCGGGAGATGATAAAAAACACATCCTTATCACCTGTTTGAATACCAGCTCAACTCGAGGCAAGCTTATCACCGCGAACTGTTGAATGGAATTTTTATGGCATTAAAGTTATCGTGATATATGTAAAATTTTCGTTAAGATATTTTGACGTATGATTCTAAATAACTGTTTTTCATGATTTATACATGCGCTTATTCACCGGTACGGCTCTCCCGCATTATGTTAAGATATCGTAAAGAAACTTGCGTTTGGAGGAGGCATGTCATGAAAACGAACGTATTGGTAATTGAATACGACAAGGCGGTCAAAAATCTCATCACTACCGCCCTGGCCACGTTCGGATATAAATTCTGCCACGCCGGGAGCGGGGCGGACGCGATCAAGGAGGCGGTTTCCGCGCAGCCCGATTTGTTTATTTTGGATTTGTGCCTGCCTGACGTGGACGGAACCGACGTCATCAAAAAGCTGCGGACGTGGACTAACAATCCGATTATTGTAGTCAGCGCACGAAGTGAGATACATGACAAAATAACGGCCCTGGACGCGGGGGCCGACGACTACCTGACCAAACCCTTCAGCGTGGAGGAACTTATGGCGCGCATACGCGCGGCGCTTCGCAAAATGAGCTGTAACAAAAGCGGCAAAGACGCCAACGTCTTCGTCAACGGCGGACTGCGAATTGACTATGCCGCGAACTGCGTCTTTTTGGATAACGCCGAAATTCACCTCACGCCCATGGAGTATAAGCTGCTGTGCCTGCTCTCCCGTAACGCGGGCAAGGTGTTGACGCACAACTACATTTTAAAGGAAATTTGGGGAAGTAATTTTGAAAGCGATACACAGTCGCTGCGCGTATTTATGGCCACCCTCCGCAAAAAAATCGAAAATAACTCGTCGAAAACTCTATTCCTGCAAACGCACGTCGGTGTCGGCTACCGCATGTTACGGCTGCAGGGCGGCGCTTCATAGCCATTTGTTATTTACCGTGTCGGGGACGCGGCCCTGCTGTTTTTTTTAACGAACAATAACGGAATAAGCAGCCAGGCCGACGCCGTTCCGGCGTTGCATCCGCCGCCTCCGCCGCCGGACGAGGATTGTTCCCTGCCTCTGCCCGACTTGTCGCCACCCGTGCCGGTATTCGCGCCGTTTCTGCCGTCAGCGCCGGCGCCGCCCCTGAAATCCCGTTCGCCGTGGTTGTTTATTCCCGCTCTTTCAGCCTTGCCTGCCGTGCCGTTGCTGCCGGCTCCGCCGGAGCCGATCCCCGCG
>WRKN01000210.1 GCA_009778055.1 Synergistaceae bacterium | reverse complement strand
CACGCCGTTACCCTGCCCCGGGGCGGACGAGACAACCGGGACCCGCAGCCTCTCCGGCTTCTCCGGGCGCTCGGCGCCCGGCGGCGCGGGCAATCGGCGGTTGGACGGAAAACGCGACTCGACCTGCGCCGCAAGTTTCAGCACAACTCGCATACCATCGCCCTCAGATATCTCGCGCAATTCGGGAACTGCCCGCGTAACGTCGATCTCTCCGGCAAAAGCCACGTCGTCTCCATAACCTATCTTATCCAAAAAAACAGCGTGATCGGCGCTCATCAGGGATGACTTGAAATCTTTCGACCCCATCCAGGCCATACGCGCCAGTCTGGCGCTGTCGGCAAGGCGTATGTCCGGGAAATGCTCCATAAGACAGGCCACCAAAAGCCCCGCGCACAGCGTATCGTCCCAGGCGGGCCGTCCCTTGCGCCCCGAACAGAGAATACCCACGCGGCGTCCTCTGGAAAGAGCCGCGTCAAGCGCGGCCGGCGCGTTCCTCGCACAGGCCGCAAGAACCGGCACACCGGTTGAGGCGGCTTTTAACATGGCAACTGTGCCGTTGGTGGTGACCATGACGGCGCACGGGTTTTTTTGGACCAGTTCCGGGGTTATCTCCAAAGGAGAATTGCCCAGGTCAAATCCCTGGGGTGCAATCGCGTTCTGCTCTCCCATTAAAATGGGTTTTTTACCCTCTCGTTTCAGCCGCTCCGCCAGCAGTCTGGCCGACTCCACGGAACCGGTGGGGTAAAGCTCGTCCCCTCCCGCCGCAAACCAACTGACAATCACCGTACTGGCCCGCAGAACATCAACCACCAACCACACGTCCACAACCGGAAGGCGCTCGCTGTTCGAGAGGACCACCTCGACCTGCACGGGTTTCGACATTTAATTTACCGTCCTCCTATGCTCTGCTAAACATAGAGGATTATATCTTAATTCCGCGTTAAATGCGAAAAAAGAACTATTATATGTCGAAGAAATACTTCCTAAGACTGTATAATCTTATACTTGGAACCTATTTAAGAAAGGGGATGTTATTTTTGAACAAATATTTGATGACCCCGGGGCCGGTTCCTGTATCCACGGAAGTTTCCCTCGCCGGGGCGCGGGCGCTCATCGGACACAGGGGGCGCGAGTTTTCCGCGCTGTTCTCCGGCATCGAAACTAAGCTGTCCCGTCTGCTCAGGAGCGGGGGATGCACCGTAATTTTCCCGTCGTCGGGAACCGGGGCGCTGGAAAGCCTCGCGGTCAACTTCACAGGCCCCGGCACAAAGGTCATATCGGTATCCTGCGGGGTTTTTGGCGACAGATTCCGCGAGATAACGGCGCTCACCGGAGCTGAGATGATAAACGTCGACGTTACGCCGGGCGAGGGGGTTCAGCCTGCCGTCGTCGCGGACGCGGTAAAAGCCAACCCCGGCGCTTCCGTGCTGCTGCTCACGCAGAACGAGACGGCCACCGGGGTATTCAACCGGCTGGACGAAATAATCGCGGCCCTGCCAAAGGATAACAGGCCGCTTGTCCTGGCGGACGGAGTAAGTTCCATCGGCGCTATGCCCTGCTTCCCGGAGGCGTGGGGCATAGACGGCCTCGCCTTCGCCTCGCAGAAGGGCCTGCTGACGCCGCCCGGCCTCGGGCTGGTATGGCTCTCCAAGCGCGGGTGGGACGCCGTGTCAAAAAGAAAATGCCCGTCGTACTACTTTGACCTGAGCCGGCAGAAAAAGGACCTGGAGAGGGAAGCGCCGGAAAACCCATACACACCGCCGGTCTCCCTGTACTTCGCGCTGGACGCGGCGCTGGACGCGGTGCTGGCCGACGGCTGGCTGGAACTCCGCGCCCGCGCGGCCCGCGCGTTCGCGGCCGGGCTTGAGGCGCTGGGCTTTACGCTGCTGGTAAAAGACGCTAAATTCCGTTCGCCCGGCGTCACCGCCTTCTATCACCCCTCCGGCGCGACAAAGGAAATAGAGAAAAACCTCAAGGGGTTGGGTATCGAACCGGCCGGCGGGCAGGGTGAACTCAAAGACCGCCTGCTTCGTATATCGCACTATCATGACGTCAGGTGGCCGGAAATCACGCTGGCGCTGGGCGGGCTGTACGCGGCCCTTGGAGACGAAAACCGCAAGGGCTCGGGAGATTTCATGCGGGCGGCGTTTGAAGCGTGGGAGGCTAAGTGAAATGGCGGACAGAAAATTTCGCGTGCTGGTTCCGGAGACGCTTGGCGAGGATGGGCTGAACATCCTGCGCGAAGCGCCCGACGTCGAAGCCGACGTCAGGACGGGATTGAGCAAACCCGAACTGCTCGGGATACTCGGGGACTACGACGCGATAATCACCAGGAGCGGCACTACTATGGACAAAGCCGCCATTGACGCCGGTAAGAAACTGAAGGTCATCGCGCGCGCGGGCGTGGGAGTGGACAATGTGGACATTCATGAGGCGAGCAGGCGCGGAATCGTGGTTATCAACGCCCCGACCGGCAACACGCTCGCCGCGGCCGAACAGACGATGGCGCTGATGCTGGCGTTGGTGAGGCATGTCCCCCAGGCCCACAGCTCGTTAGTTTACGGCGAATGGGACCGCAAACGATTCACGGGACGCCAGCTCCACGGCAAAAAAATCCTTATCATAGGTCTGGGGCGCATTGGTACGCAGGTTGGTATCAGGTGCCGCGCCTTCGGCATGGAGGTTATGGGCTATGACCCGTACGTGCCGGAAAAGAAGGCCTCCGAATCGGGCTTTCAGAAGGCTGCCGACCTGGCGGGGGCGCTCTCTCTCGCCGACGTGGTAACCATACACGTCCCCGTCACCAACGAAACCCACTGTGTGATCAACGAAAAGATGCTCCGCGCGATGAAACAGGGTTCGTACCTCATAAATTGCGCCCGCGGCGGAATAGTGGACGAGGCCGCCTGCGCGCGGGCCTTGCGCGAAGGGAGGCTGGCGGGCGCCGCGTTCGACGTGTTTGCAAAGGAGCCGCCCACAGCCGACAACCCATTGTTCGCCGAAGATATAGCGGACCGCGTAGTGCTGACCCCGCACCTTGGCGCAACTACGGTCGAGGCCCAGACGAAAGTCGCCAGGACAGCCGTGACCAACGCCCTCGCTGCCTTGAGGGGCGAACAATACGACCACGCCGTCAACCTGCCGTTTATGGAGCAGCACCTTGACGATACTCAGAGAGGCTTCCTGCGCCTCGCCCGAAAGATGGGAGTGCTGGCGGCGAAGATGCTGGAGAAGGACGGAAGCGTGGTCTCCAAGTGCCAGGTTATGCTGAGGGGCGGGAAGCTCGTGGACGAGGACGCCCCCCGCAACAGAAAACGCCCGTACACGGTAGCCGTACTGAAAGGGCTGCTGGAGGTCGCGCACGGTCCCGACACCAACTACATGATAGCTCCGATACTGGCGGAGGAACGCGGCATAGCGGTCGAGGAGAGCTTCGGCGAATCAAAGACCTACCGCAATCTGATAGAGATATTTGTCGCCGGGCAGAATTCGGCGGCCGCCATAACCGGCACAATCACGGAGGAGGGGCGTCAGCACATCGTGAAGCTGAACGACTACAGGATTGACTTCAACCCCAACGCCCAGCTTCTTATGTTCCAGAACCACGACCGGCCCGGCGTAATCGGCAAAGTAGGCAGTATGCTGGGCCAGTACTCGGTAAACATCGCCAATTTCACGCTGGGCCGCACGGGATCCAGCGGACTCGCGCTCGCCGTCATGGAGGTCGACGGGGTGCTTTCCCCCGAGCTTCTCTCGGCGCTGGAGCGCGACGAAGACATGGTGTGGGCCATGACAGTGAAGCTCAACGGATAATTTTGGTAATCGTAGGGGCGGCAGTTCCATCAAAACAGACTTAATGATGTACTCCGGCGGCGCGGGTTCGCAGCTAAAGTCCCCCATGGCTATCGTAACGACGGGGGGCCTGATGGGAGGGTGTGTCCTGGCTCTTTACGTCATCCCCATGATTTACAACGAAATATGGAAGCTGAGGCTGGGCAGATAAGAAATTTTTA
>WRKN01000209.1 GCA_009778055.1 Synergistaceae bacterium | reverse complement strand
GAGGGACGACCTTGAAGCCGCGGCACCCGGCATCATGGATCGTTTGCTCTGTTAATTGGACCACCGAGTCATTACCCCTTATCTCAATGACCACTTCTGGTGGATGGGTTCCGGGGACGAGCCTATGTGCAACTGGACGCCCTGGTGTACACAGAATGTGCTGCTTGTCGCCGCGCTTACCCCCCAATCGGATGAAACCCGCCGTATGGTTTGCAGGCAGGCCGTTTTGAGTTTGGATTATTTTCTAAAAGACTACGGCGACGACGGCTGCTGCGATGAAGGGGCAAAATATTACGGACATGCCGCCCTCTGCCTTTTTGCCGCCATGGAGATATTAAACGGCATGACGGGCGGACACTTCGCTCCATTATATAAAACCGAAAAAATCCGCAACATGGCCGATTATATCCGGCAGGTACATGTGGCGGGTGATTACTGCATAAATTTTGCCGACTGTCCCCCGATAATAAATCCGCCGGGGGCGCTGGTATATCTTTTCGGGAAGCGGACGGAAAACCCGGCTCTGTCAGCTTTTGCGGCGGAGGGCGCGCGCCGGCGCGGGCTTTATGAACCTTCAGAGAACCTCTCCCTGTATACCCGTTTGACGGAGCTTTTTTCCACGGCTGAAATCGAAGGATGTCAGGCAAAGCCCGAAGCGCCGGAGGACCGGTATTTCCCCAGTGTGGGTATGCTTATAGCAAGAGACAATCGGTTTTGTCTGGCCGTGAAAACAGGGGACAACGACGACAATCACAATCACAACGACACAGGCAGCGTCACCCTTTACGCCGACGGCAAGCCATTTCTCATCGATGCGGGAGTCGGCAGCTATACGCGAGATACTTTCTCACCTCGGCGTTACACTATCTGGACCATGCAGTCCGCCTACCACAACCTGCCGACCTTTGCGGGGATAATGCAGGCGCACGGGGCCGATTACAGGGCGCGTGACATACATTACAGCATCGGCGGCCGGGAAACCTCCATATCTATGGACATAGCCGGGGCCTATCCGAAAGAAGCCGGCGTCCTGCGCTACCGCCGGGACGTCCGCATGAAAAAGGGTATCGGTATCCGGATTACCGACGATTATGAGGGAAAACATCCAGCGGAATTGAGCCTGCTTCTTTGCTGCCGTCCCGTCATCTTCGGACACTCCGTCCAAGTCCCCGGCAGAGGGCAGATCATTATCCAGGGGGCCGACGCTATTCTATCCGAAAATATCCCCATAACCGATCCCATTTTACTGAAAGCCTGGCCGGACGTCTTGTTTCGGCTGCTCATTACGTTTTCGAATAAGCTGGAGATGGCGATAACGCCTTCGGAATAACCTGCGGACAGGGTTTATTTTCTCAAAAAATTTTCGCGCGCGGGCGGCAACCTGCCGCCCATTTTGTATGCTATACTTAGGATACGAAATTTTAGTTAACTTATAATACAAAATTGGGAGGGATTTTACGTGAAGAAAGCAAGAGTAATTATGTTGGTAATGGCAGCATTGTTGTTGTTCGGTGTATGCGCGCAGGCAGCCGAGCCGGTGGCATTGAAATGGGCCGTTTGGGACACGCATCTCACGCTCTATTATCAACCCCTGATCGACGCTTTCGTGGCCAAAAACCCCCACGTTACCGTCGAGCTTATCGACCTCGGTTCAGCGGACTACCAGCTCATGGTCAGCACGCAGCTCTCGGGCGGAGTGGATTTTGACGTGGTGACTATCAAAGACATTCCAGGATACGCGAACCTCGTCTCGCAAAATCATCTCGAACCTCTTAACAGCTATATCGCATCCGCCGGGATCGACACATCGCTGTTCGGAGGCATAGCCGAACAGGTCGCCGTCAACGGTGAAGTATACACGCTTCCGTTCCGTTCCGACTTCTGGATAATCTACTACAATAAAGACCTGTTCGACGCGGCCGGCGTTGCTTACCCCTCCAATGACATGACCTTCGAGGAGTACGACGCCATAGCGAGGCAAGTTACCAGGGGAAGCGGCGCGGAAAAGGTCTACGGAGCGCATTACCACACGTGGCGTTCGCCCACGCAACTGTTCGCCGTACTTGACGGCAAGAACACAGTTGTGGACGGCACGTACGATTTCCTCAAACCCACTTACGAGATGGTCTTAAAACAGCAGAACGACGGCATCGTCATGGACTACGCGACGCTCAGGACCACCAGCACCCACTATTCCGGCGTGTGGTTCAACCAGCAGATCGCCATGATGAATATGGGAACCTGGTTCATCCCCACCCAAATAGCAATGCTCAAGTCGGGCGAATCCCTGGCGGCCAACTGGGGTATCGCCAAATATCCGCATCCCGAGGGCGTCCCGGCCGGAACCACTTTGGGAACCATTACCGGGGTTTCCGTCAATCGGAACTCGACCAGAAAAGAAACGGCCCTGGATTTCGTCAACTTCATATCGGGCCCCGAAGGCGCCGAGGTCATGGCGAATATCGGCCAGTTCCCGGCAATCATGAACGACGCGGTCATCGACATCATCGCGGCCGGTGACGGTTTCCCGGCGGGCGACAGCAACAAGGAAGCCCTCAAAACCAGCACAGTCTATCTTGAGATGCCGCTCCATCCCAGGAGCGCTGAGATCGAGATAGTCCTGAACGAAGCGCACAACGACATCATGACCGGTGAAGCGACCATCGACGAAGGTATCGCGGACATGAACGAAAGGGTCGGACAGATTTTGAATTGACCCGAACGATCCGATTTTGCGCGCATGGGCGGTTCGTCCGCCCATGCGTTTTATTTCCGGAGGTTATTATGAATACGAACGACATCGCGGCCTCCCGGCCCAAGCCCCGAATTTCCAAAACCGTCAGGGACAATCTCACAGCGTACTGTTTCATCGCGCCCAACTTCATCGGCTTCCTCGTAATAACATTGATTCCGCTGATCTTTTCGCTTGTGCTGAGTTTATTGTCATGGGACGGCGCGAACCCCGTCCGATTCGTGGGATTTGAAAATTTCATCGAGCTTGCCGGGGACAGGACATTTCGCAGGGCATTCGTCAACACGTTTACGTACACCGCCGCGACCGTGCCTTTGACGCTTGTCGTCGCCTTAGGGCTCGCGCTGCTTCTGAACCAAAAGATCAAAGCCCGGAATTTCTTCAGGACAGTCAGCTTTTTCCCCTATGTGGCGAGCCTCGTCGCGGTTGCCGCGGTGTGGAATTTCCTGTTCAACCCGTCGTTCGGGCCGGTCAACAGCGCGCTCAACGCGATAACCGGCATCCCCTTCGAACAACTGCCGCGCTGGGGCGCGAGCAGGACCTGGGCCATACCGACCGCAGTGTTTTTCACGATATGGAAAAACATGGGCTATTACATGGTCATCTACCTCGCGGGTTTGCAGGGCGTCAATCAGGAGCTTTACGAGGCGGCGGCCATCGACGGCGCGAACGTCTGGCAGCGCTTTCTGCACGTGACCATTCCGCAGCTCTCGAATGTCACGTTCTTCGTGACGATGATACTCATAATAAATTCGTTCAAGGTCTACGATATATTCATCACCCTCTTTGCCGGGGGCGACAACCAGCTCGGCAACTCGACGAGGGTCATGGTGTACCAGATATACAACACGGCGTTCCGCGCACTCCGATACGGATACGCGAGCGCCATGGCGCTGGTCCTCTTTGTTGTGGTGCTGGGCGTGACGCTCCTCCAGTTCTACGGCGAGAAGAAACGCGCGACGTATTAGCCGGGGGTATATGTGATGGTAGGAGACAAAGAAAACAAAGCCGGTAAAATAGCCGTATATTTCCTTCTGGTGATCCTTGCCCTGGCTATGCTGGTCCCCTTCGCGTGGATGGTCAGCTCGTCCCTCAAATTGAACAAGGATGTGTTTACGATGCCCATGCGGTGGATCCCCGAGAATCCGCGCTATCAAAACTACGCGGACATTTGGACCAGGATCCCTCTGGGCAGGTTCATCTTCAATACGGCAAAGCTAACGGTCGTCGTCACTTTCCTTCAATTACTCACCTCGAGCCTGGCCGCCTACGCGTTTGCCAAGCTGCGATTCAAGGGCC
>WRKN01000208.1 GCA_009778055.1 Synergistaceae bacterium | reverse complement strand
CACATCGGGCCCGTGCATTATAGCACAGCCCATTGCCAGACGCTGCTTGTACCCCAGAGGCAGGGATTGAGCTGTGGCCTCCAGACAGCGGGACAGATCGAAGGCTTCGATCACCCGCTCAACGGTTTCCTTTCTTTTCGCTCCGCTCAGACCGTAAGCGCCGGAAAAAAAGTCGAGGTTCCGGCGTACGGTCAGCTCCCCGTAAAGCGAAAATTTCTGCGCCATGTACCCGAGGCGCGAACGAGCCTCTCCCGGCGCTTCCCTGAAGTCAAGCCCGACTATGGAACAGCTTCCGGACGTGGGGAGCAAAAGGCCGCACAGCATCTTGAATGTCGTGGATTTGCCCGCTCCGTTTGACCCCAGCAGGCCGAAGATCTCCCCGCGCCGTATTGAGAAGGAAACGTCGTCAACGGCTGTGAACTCCCCAAATTTTTTGGTCAGGCACCGAGCCTCGACAGTTTTTCCCCCCGAACCCTTCGGGCGAAAAAATTCCGCGACGGCAGGATTGCCAAGCCGCGCCCCGCCAAGAACGTCCATGAAGGCGTCCTCAAAACGCGGCTCCGCCGGACGGCAGGAAAGTTTTTTCGGCTCCTCCCTTCCGCCCTCAATTTCCTCATATAGAGCGTTCAGGCTCTCGCGAAGCTCCCGTCCGTCGCCGCGCGTCACAACCCTCACGCAGCTTCCCTGAATGACGGCATCGAGGGTACTCTCCTTCCGCATCACCGGCACGATCAACGCGCGGCGTTTTTCTCCCGCGCCCTCAATCAGAAACGTCCGCCCTTTCATCCGCGCCGACAGTTCCCCGGGCGGCCCGTCGTAAAGCAGCTCTCCCTCGTTCAGAAGAAGCGCGGAGTCGCAGCCCTCCGCCTCGTCCAGATAGGCGGTGCTCCAGAGGACGAGCCGTTCAGGGGTCAGAAGCTCGCGCACCATCCTCCACAGCTCGCGCCGCGCGACGGGGTCAACCCCCACGCCGGGCTCATCCAGAAGCAGCACGGCTGGACGCGCCAGAAGCGTGCATGCCAAGCCAAGTTTTTGCTTCATGCCGCCGGACAGCCGCCCCGCCAAGCGTTTCGTGAACGGGGCTAAGCTTGTAAAGCTCAGGAGCTCCTCATAACGCGCCTTTCGCTCCTTGGGCGGGACGTTGCGAAGGTCGGCCTGAAGGTTCAGGTTCTCCATCACGGAAAGGTCCTCATAAAGCCCGAAGCGTTGAGGCATGTAACCTATCATCGCGCGGGCGGCGGCGCTCTCCGCCGCGGGGTCAAGCCCCAGAACGGAAACGTGTCCGCCGCTCGGGGTCAGAAGCCCGCAAAAAAGGCGCAGAAGTGTCGTCTTTCCCGCCCCGTCCGGCCCGACGAGCCCGGTGATTTTCCCCGCCGCGATCTTTGCCGTTACGTTCTTCAGGGCCGGAATCTTTGGGGCGCTTTTTTTTACGCCGTCGAAAAATTTGCTGACGTTCTCAATGGATATCATCTAAAAACACGGTCGCGGGCATACCGTTCTTCAGTCGCCCGTCGTCCTCGACCAGGAGGCGGATGCGGTACACAAGATCAGCGCGCTGGTCCTCAGTTTGGACCTGTTTTGGCGTGAACTCTGCCTCGGACGCGATGAAGTTGACTGTCCCCTCCACCGGGTCGGGGTGCGAGTCCGTGAAAATTTTCCCCTTCATGCCAAGCCGGATCTTTCCCAACTGCGGCCCCATCACGTAGGTACGCACTTGAACGGGGGTTTTCAGCATCACGGAGTAGACGGGCTGCCCTGTCGCCACGACGGTGCCCGGCTCGGCAATGCGAGTCAGGATAGTTCCGTCGGACGGAGCGTAAAGCCGGGTGTCGGCCAGGGAATTTTCCGCCTCGCGCGTCTGCGCCTCGGCCAGCTCCACCGCCGCAACCGCCGCCTCAATGTCTTCCGCGCGAAAACCTTCGCGCATCAGAGAAAGGGCGTGCTCCGCCGAGGACAGTTCCGCCCGGAGGCGTTCACGCGCGGCGGATATGTCGTCCAGGTCTTTTCTTGCCACCGCTCCTTGAGCGAAGAGGTTCGACAGGCGCGCCCAGTCCTTTTCCGCAAGATTCAACGACGCGCGTATCTGATCGCGCTGGGCGGCAGTCTGCCGAATTTCCCCGCCGCGGTGCCCGCTTTCCATCTTGGCGAGAGCGGCGCGGGCCTGGTGCAGGGCAGCCCGGGCTCCGGCCAGCTTGATCTCGTAAGGCAGTGGATCAAGCGCGCCCAGGAGGTCGCCGAAAACGACAGATTGGCCCTCTTCAAAGTAAATTTCGTCAAGACGCCCGGACACTCGAAAGCCCAGCAGCACCTGCCGCATCTCCACGTTGCCGAAAAGTTTCATCTCACTTCCGGGAGGCTGGGAGCGAAAAGATTCAAGAAGGCGCTGAATGAATGCCGCCGGGTTTTGGCCTGTCCCCCGCTCAAAGTAAAAAAAAACGCCGGCGGCGGCCACGAGCAAAATCATAACAAACAGGATTTTTTTCATAAACACTCCTCCATCTTTACTGTGTCTTTCTCTTGAAATACCACGCCGCGAACGTTAGCGTAACCGTCGCGATGCCTCCAAGCCAGAGCATCTCCGGCAAAACGTTCGCGAAAGACGCGCCCTTCAGGTAAATTCCCAGCGCGGCCTTGATGATGTGCCGCGCGGGGTTCAGCAGCGTGAAATATTGCAGGGCGACCGGCATGTTCTCAATTGGCGCGACGAACCCCGAGAGCAGCGTCGCCGGCGCCATGAATGTGAAACACCCCAGAAGGGCCTGCTGCTGCGTGGAACATAGCGATGAGATAAAAAGCCCCACGCCGGCCACTGACAGGACGAAAAGCCAGATACACACGGCAAGCAGCGCGAAGCTCCCCATGAAGGGCACGCCGAACACGGTCAGTATGACGCAGTGGATGACGAGCCCCTCGCAGAACGCAAGGACGGTGGCGGGTATGGCCTTTCCTGTCACGATCTCCGCGGAGGAAAAAGGGGAGACCAAAAGCTGCTCGAACGTGCCCAGTTCCCGCTCGCGGGCGACGGACATCCCCGATACGACCAGGGAGATCATCTGAGTCAGAATCACCATAAGCACCGGCAGGGTGAACCACAGGTACGTCAGGTTCGAGTTGAACAGATATCGCGTATCTACATCCAGGTCGAGAAGCGGCGGAGAGGCGATCCCTTCCGCCTTGGTGAACTGCCGGACAATCATTTCGGCGTAGCCGTTCGCTATTTGCGCCGCGTTGATCTTCCTCCCGTCCAGGATAGTCTGGACGACGACCGGACGCCCCGACGCGAGCCTTTCGGAAAAATTATCGGGGATGTGCAGCACCATCAGGGCTTTTTGATTTTCTATCGCCGGGCGTATTTCCTGTACGCCGGAAAGCGCGAAGACACGCGTGAAGGTTGGCGGCGAAAAATATGAGACAAGCCGCCGTCCCATGTCGCCAGAATCCCGGTTCAAAACCGCCAGGGAGGCGTTTTTCACTTCCATCGTCATGGCGAAACTGAATATAAAAAGCATTAAAAAGGGCGCGACAAACAATTGCTTCCTGCTTTGCGCGTCCTGCAGTACGGCGTGGAACTCCTTGACCGCCAGGGCGGCGACGCGGCGGAAATTCATGTCAGTCCAGCCCTTTCCGGGCGCAGCGCAGGGCAATACCCATGAAAAGCGCCCCAAGCGCCGCCAGTTTAATCATGTTTGGGAGGAGAATACCATGCGCGTCGCCCGCGAGAAAAAGCGTCCGGAGGCAGGTCACAAGGTAGCGCGCGGGCAGAATGGCGGATATTGACCTCTGGAGCGGGGGCATTGAGTCGATTTCGAAAATGAAGCCGGACAGGTGGGTCGCCGGGAGAAATGCGGACATGAGCGCCGCCATGGACGCGAGATACTGGTTTCTGGTGACGGACGAGATGATCAGCCCCTGCCCCAGGGCGGAGAACATGAAAAGGGAAGCCACGCAGAAAAGCATGAGGAGCGAACCCCGAAAAGGTATCGCGAAAATGGTTGCAACAACGCCCAGGCTGAAAAACGTCGAAAACATCGCCAGCAGATAGTAGGGGATCAGCTTCCCGAGAAGTATCTCGAACGCGCCGGA
>WRKN01000207.1 GCA_009778055.1 Synergistaceae bacterium | reverse complement strand
AAGGGCGTTCCGTTTTCTTCGATGTGCCGCCGGGCTTTGTCGAGGCGGTCATTGCGTATGGCGTCAAAGTCAAATTCCGGGCCAAAGTGATTCAGCATCAGCCTTTTCGAGTTTTCTACGGTAGTGCCGATATGACTCCTGAGCAGTTCGTCCGGTATCTCAAAACCATGAAGTTTTCCCGCCGCTTTCCAAGACACGGCGTTCAGTTCCTCCGTGTCGAACATCAGCCCATCCATGTCAAACATTATCGCTTTTATCAACTTTTTCACTCCTGGTTCTTCGGGTTATAGTATATTTTTCCGTTCCTATATAATACAGCGTTTCGCCTTCCATTCACATCAGTTCCCGAGCGCTCGAAAAAGCGCGGCGACTTTAGTTTCGTCCTTCACGCCGGGGCTGTGTTCCACGCCGGTCATCAGGTCAATGATCCGGGCTCCCGACTGAAGGACAAGCTCCGCCGCGTTTACGGGAGTTATTCCTCCGGCCAAAATGACAGGACAGCTTACGGCATGTTTGAGCTTATTGAATACCGAGATGTCCGCGACGCCGCCCCGTATGGCATTATCAGGCGTGCGCGGGTCAAAAAGCAGGGCGTGAACGCCCGCAGCGCAAAAATCAGCCGCGGTTTTTTCCAAATCGGGCGTATCGGGGAAAAGGGTTTTTATTATTTTTATACCGCTTTTTCCCAGTTCAAAGGCGAGACGCATGGTATCCGGTAGCGTCTCTCTGAAGTGGAGCTGAACATAGTTTGGTTTCGTATCCGTCGCGACACTGAGAATCTTATCCGCCCGTCCGCCCGTGACTATACATGTTTCCGCCCGTCCGCCGACGGCCGCCATAAGGTCTTTCGCGGCGGCGGCGCTCAAGTTCCACGGAACCGGACGCGGATAATCAACGACAAACCCCAGTATATCCGCGCCGAGCCGAACGCACATTTGCGCGTCTTCGGGGCGCATCAGCCCGCAGATTTTTACGGCCGGACGCAAGAGGAGCCGCTCATTTCGACCCTGAGCGACCTGTACATCGCTCCCATGTCATCCGCCTGCCACAACGCGGTTCCGACAAGAACCGCGTTTGCGCGGGCGGACGCCGCCAATTTCGCGTCCTCCGGCGACAGGATGCCGCTTTCGCTGACAAGCAGGGCCCCGGAGGGTACGCCGGATGCAAGAACCGCCGTCCGGCCGGGGCCGCCGTCGTCCAGTTCAAGATTTATTATGTTCCGGTTGTTTATCCCTATAAGACGCGCGCCCAGCTTACCGGCAAACTCCATTTCTTCCGCCGTATGGACTTCCACAAATGGTTCCAGTCCCAGCTTTATAGCCTTTTCGTACAGTACGCCCAAGGTTTTTTCGTCTGAAACAGCGCAAATCAATAAAACAGCGGCGGCGCCCAGCTCCGCCGTTTCCAAAAGCCGGCTTTCGTCTGTGATAAAGTCTTTACGCAGAACAGGCGCGTCCACGCTATTCGCGATGGAGCGGAGGAGTTCCGGGCTTCCCCCGAAACGGTTCGGCTCGGTAACCACCGACAGCAGAGGCGCGCCGCAGGAGACAAGGTATTTTGCCGTATCCACAGGGTCGCGTCCCCGCAGTAAATCCCCTTCTTTTGGGGAAACGCACTTTATGTCGGGAATGACAGCGACAAACCCGCGCGCGTTTTCCGAAGCTATGGCGGAGGAAAACCGTCCCTGGGGTTTCATAGAGTTTTCCCGAAACTGTTGGACATTTTCTTCAGCTCCTGTAGTTTTTCAGCGGCCGAGCCGCTGTCGATGAGTTCACCCGCTAGGCCGATTCCCGCCTTGAAGTCGTCGGCCCTGCCGCCTACGACAAGCGCCCCTGCGGCGTTTAAGAGGATGGCGTCGCGCCTTGCGCCTTTTACCTTTCCCGCGAAAACGCCGTTTATCGTCTCCGCGTTTTCGGAGGGCGTGCCCGTCCTGATGTCGGAGAGGGCGCACCGGGCGAAGCCAAAATCCTCCGGTTCGATTTCAAATGTGGTGACTTCGCCGTTTTTCAGGTGGTTGATCCGCGTTTTACCAAGCAGCGAGATTTCATCCAGCCCGTCCAGCCCGTGGACAAACATCGCGTTGGTGTAGCCCAGCGCGTTCGCCACATACGTTACGGTATCGAGCAAGTCCGGTTTGTATACGCCCAGCAGGTGTCTCGGCGCGAAGGCGGGGTTAATCAGCGGCCCGATAATGGAATAAAATATTGTCTTGATGCCTAAGTCCTGTTCCGGCGGAAGCACCTTGCCCATTACCGGATGAAACAGCGGCGCGTACAAGAACGCGATACCTATTTCCTCGATCATCTTCTCCGCCTCGTGGGGCTGCAAATTGATATTTACGCCAAGCTCCTCAAGCACGTCGGCGCTTCCGGAGAGGCTGGCGATGGACCTGCTTCCGTGCTTGGCGATTGGAATACCCGCCGCCGCCGCGATAACCGATGTCGCAGTTGATATATTGAACGTGGAAAGCCCGCCGCCTGTGCCGCATGTGTCCATAGTCTCTTCCCGGGTATTCGGCCTTAAAGGGACGCAGTTGTCCCGCATGGCTTTCGCGATATACGTAATCTCCTGCAACGACGCGCCCTTCATAAGCAAGGCCACCTGAAAGCCCGCTATTTGCACGTCGCTGATGATCCCTTCATTGATTGCCGCTATCAACGTGGAAATCTCCGCCTCGGTAAGTTCCTGCTTCGCGGTTATTTTCCCCAGAATTTCTTTGTACATGCCGCTTTCACTCCTCTTTATAATTGATCCCAAAACACAAAAAAGCCCTGACAAAGCCAACAACTTTGTCAGGGACGAATACACATAATATGCAGCGCCACCTTGATTTGAAAATACAGATGCAAGGCAATTTTGTCAAGAGGGGCTTTATACTGTCTGAATGTGATAACATTGGCCTGATAGCATAAATTTTACAGTTCAGGGGGGCACACAGGCTGTTGAGAAATCTTTTGCTGTCCGCGTTTTTTGCCGTGCTGACCGCAGTGGGCGGAGTGCTGTCGATTCCTGTGCCGCTTGTTCCTTTCACGATGCAGACTTTTTTCGTGTTGATGTCGGGGCTTTTCCTTGGGCCTAAGTACGGGCCTCTGTCACAGGTTATTTACATCATGATGGGGCTGGCCGGAGCGCCGGTTTTAGCCGGAGGAGCGGGCGGTTTGCAGCACGTGTTTTCGCCGACGTTCGGTTTCCTGGTCGCTTTTGTGCCCGTTTCGTGGGCCGCCGGATTTTTGGCTCGGGATAACTCCGCCGCGCTTTACATAAAGTATGTGCTGATATGTTTGGCTGCGACGGTAATGCTTTACCTCATAGGGCTTCCGTCTTTTTATTTCAACATGCGTTACGTGCTGAAAACACCCGTAACCATAGCCGAGGCGCTGAAGATAGCGCTGCTGCCGTTCATCGTACCTGACCTGATAAAGGCGGTAGTGGCCGGAGGCTTGGCCTGTAAGGCAATCCCCGTTCTGCGCGACGCCGGTCTGCTGGAGTCACATGAAAGTGAGTCTAAACGAACATGGTATTAAACGGTATTGACGTAAACTACTACGACCGCGGCTCTGGCCGTGGCGTTCTTTTTATGCACGGATGGGGCTCCGATTTTTCGTCGTTCCGGCCTTTTTTGGATCGTTTATCGGAACCCGGCCTCGGGTACAGAGTTTGCGCGCCGGATCTGCCGGGTTTCGGCAAGAGCGGGGAACCGCCAAGCGCCTGGAGCGTTGACGACTACGCGGATTTCGCGCTGGACTTCCTGGCGGAGCTTGACATCCGAAGCGCCGTTTTGATCGGTCATTCTTTCGGGGGAAGGATTGCCGTCAAGCTGGCTGCGAGGAAAAATTTGCCCATAGAAATACCAAAGATGATACTCGTGGACAGCGCGGGGATTCGCCGCAAAAAAACCGCGAGGCAAACGGCCGGACTGTTGTTTTACAAAACCGTCAAGCGCGTTTTCTCCATAGAGCTGGTTCAAAAAAAATTCCCCGGTCTGCTGGAAAAGTGGCGGAAAAAAATGGGTTCGGAGGACTACCGCAACGCCTCGCCGCGAATGCGCGAGTGCCTTGTAAAAGCCATTAACGAAGATTTAACCCCCTGCCTGCCGTCGATATCATGCCCGACGCTTTTGATATGGGGAGAAAACGACGCGGCG
>WRKN01000206.1 GCA_009778055.1 Synergistaceae bacterium | reverse complement strand
GGCTAGTTTTGGGCAAATACGCACTAGACAAAAGCGCGAAACCGCCAATAATCTTACGGGCTACGGGCTACGGGCTACGGGCTACGGGCTACGGGCTACGGGCAAAATGGCCTTCTAAAGACACGGGCGGCAGGATGCCGCCCCTACGAAAATTGCGATAATTCCCATTTAACGAAAACGAATTCAATAACGGTTGTATCGGCCTCGCGGAGCATATTGCGCCGCGGGGTCTGGTTTTTTATGCGCGGGTTTTTCGGGCGCGGGCGGCAAATGACGTATGTCCGCGCCTCAGTCGGAACTCACGGTTGTGACAAAGGCCAAAGACCTGTGCCGCTATGTGATGACCGTTACCGAAAAGTCGCCGAAGCGCTTTCGCTTCACGCTGGTTAGCCGAATGCAGAATCTCGCTCTCGATGTTATAGAGCAGGCGTACAGGGCGAACGATATTTACGTTGCCGGAGCGGGCAGAGAGGCGGCGGCGGCGAAAAGACTGGACTTACAGCACTCCGCGCTAACAGCGGTAAAACTTCTTGGGTATATTGCGCTTCTGGCGAACGAGCAAGGCTGCATTCTGCCTCGGCAGTACGAGAACATAGCGAAGCTCGTGAGCGATTGTCAGCATCTTTTGGGCGCGTGGATCGCGAGCGACAGGAGACGAACGCATAAGTGAATTTTCATGATTATGGGTATATCCGGCGCAAGCCGGTGTATGGGGACGCGGTTGAAAAGGGCTTCGGTCGCCGGGCAACAACACTAACAACGCAGCGAACGTCAACAACGACGGCAACGTCAACGACAACGGTAACAACGTCAACAACACGCTTGCTGTCCGCCCCGATTCGCCCCAATGCCAGAAACGCGCCTCCGTAATGAGGCTTTTGGAGAAGATAATCGACAGCTTCAACAGCGGCGCGGGGAAGGGGATACCGATGGGTAACCAGACGAGCCAGTTGTTTGCTCTGTACTACCTGGACCCGCTCGACCGTCTGGTGAAAGAGAGGCGGAGAGTAAAACACTACACCCGCTACATGGACGACATGGTGCTGCTCCATCCGGACAGGGATTTTTTGAGGGATTGCCTTTCGCAAATGCGGGAGCTGGCGGAGGACGTACTGAAGCTCGAACTGAACGAAAAGACGCAGGTTTTTCCGATACGAAACGGAGTGGACTATCTGGGCTGGCATTTTTATCTGACGGAAACGGGCAAGGTGATAAAAAAGCTGCGAGTTTCGGCCAAAAGCAGGATAAAGAGACGTATGAAGGGACTCCAAAAAGGCTACGCTGAGGGGAAGATCGGTTTTGACGACGTGAATCGCAGCATGGTGTCCACGCACGGGCATCTGACGCACGGTCACACGTATCGCCTCCGGGCGAAGATATATGAAAATACAGTATTTAGGAGGGAAAATGAATGAGAATGAAGAAAATATTTTTTGCGGTTCTTGCGGTCATGTTGCTGTGTATAGCACCGGCGGCGTGGGCGGCGGTCGAAATCGGCTTGCCGAGCGGTCTCGTGGCGGGGGCGAACCTAAGCGGCACGGAGGTGTACTTCGGGAGCTACAGCGGTAGCAATATCCTCTGGCATGTGGTGTACGACACAGATTCAGGCACGCGTACATTGTGGACGACCACGAACATGGGGGACAGGGCATACGACACGACCCATAGCGGTGGCACCCACCAAGACTGGAGTGGTTCTGACATCTGCGCTTGGCTGAACGGGACGTTTTACGACGGCGCATTCGACTTGGCGGAGCAGGGAGCTATAGCCACGAATTATGGTACGGCCAATGAGGCGTATGGCTGGGGAACAATCGACAGCCGACAAAAAATCGTGCTGCCGTCTGTGGCGGAGATTGGTAATGGAACCGCCACCGGCGATTGGGGTATCGCTTACACAGGAGGGACTGATGGACGACGCGGATTTGGAGCCGGCGACGAATGGTGGCTTCGGTCGCCGGGCGACGGCCCTGACCTCGCGGCGTACGTCAACAGCGATGGCCACGTCTACGACGACGGCCCCCTCGTCATCAGTGCGCTTGGCGTCCGCCCCGCTTTAAAAATAAATCTTTCATCTGTTCTCTTTACATCTGCCGCGAGCGGAGCGAGCGCGAAGCCTCCAACCGTAAGTGCTGACTTGACGGCGGCGACAACGACGAGCGGCGCGGTTAAATTTACGGTATTAAGTAGTTTACTGACATTATCAAGCACTGCAACTGTAGGCACGGTCGCGGCGGGCGATACCGTCAGCATTCCCTACACCGGCGCGATAACGGGCGCTGACAGATACGTTTCCTGCGTGATCGTTAGCAGCGGCGGCGCGGTTTTGTTCTATGGGAAACTGGTGGACTGCACCGGCGGCAACGCAAACGGCACGGCAAGTTTTACCGTTCCCGCCGCGGCGGATTTGCCGGATGGCGCCTACACCATCAAGCTGTTCAACGAAGAATGCAATGGCGACAATGAGACCGACTTTGCCGGCACACCAGTTGATATTCCCATGACGGTGAACAGCGCGCCTATTGCTCCGGGCATCACCGGCCCCACCACAATGTCGCTGGAACAAGGGTACGCGGCCACCTCCACCGGCGCATTCAGCACAACCGGCAGCCCATCGCCCACGGTAACAAAGACAAGCGGCGACGCGGCTATAACATGGAATAACGTTATGCAACGACTTGATATAGCGGCCGGTCTCGCGGCTGGTACTTATCCGATCGTTTTGACAGCGAGTAACGGCACACTCCCCGACGCGACGGCAACCTTTACTCTGACGGTGAACAGCGGTACGACCACCGGCGGCGGCGGTGGATGTGACGCGGGCGTCGGAATATTTGGAGTACTGGCGCTGGCGGCAACCTTGTTGACCACGCGAAAAAGGAAATAAGAAGACACAAGCGGCACACCCTGGAACTGCGCACTGGAGGAATGCGGGAAGATGAGAATAAAAACCGCGAAAAACCACTTTTTCGCGGTGAAAGAAGGTGATAAACACAAAAAGCAATTTAAGCAAAAAAACAAAGCCATTCACGGCAAGTAAAAATTGATCATCAAGGGGCCTCAGTTTTTTTTGAGGCCCCTTGATAACCTTTGATTGATACCAAGTTGCAATCAAACGAATGTGAATATGAGTCTTAAATGATGAACAATGCTGCTTTTAGCTATTCTACCTTTAGGCCTTTGATTTCAATTTGGTATGATACCCAATTTATCAATTCCGTCAAAACCCGCCCATACAATCGAGTATGGGTGAAGATAAATGACGGAGCAGAACGAAAACAAGCAATCAGGGAAAGAAAATTTGACGCGCCGCATAACTTTCCGGCTGTCCGCGTCCGAGTACGCTCAAATCTCGGACGATATGGCCGTATGTGGCCTCACTGTCTCGTCCCTTGCCCGTAAGCGTTTATTGGGCGTCCGCGCGGCGCGAAAAATAGAGCTGGCGCAAGGGTGGAGCATTGAGACGCACGGCTGTTAATCCGTCGCCTATGATGGAACCATTATCGAAAAAGACGCGCCGGAACCCGAGAACCCTAAACTCTCAAAAGCAGCCCATGACATTGAGGCCCATAGGGAAATCAGATTTAAAGTTAACGGCCGGGATGTGACGCTTTCCGTCGATATACGCGAAAGCCTGACTGATGTGCTCAGAGAACGCCTTCACATCACAAGCGTCAAAAAAGGCTGCGAGGCGGGGGAATGCGGTGCCTGCACAGTCCTTATAGACGGAAAGGCCATGAATTCCTGCATTATGCTGGCGCACCGGGCGGACGGAAAGAGTATCCTTACCGTAGAGGGGCTTACACAGCCGGATGGAGGTCTGCATCCCGTCCAGAAGGCTTTCATTGAAGAGGCGGCGGTTCAATGCGGTTTTTGCACGCCGGGCTTCATCCTCCGGGCGGTGGAGATCATCGGGCACGGAAAACAGTATTCAAGAGGCGAATTGCGCAGGCTTATAGCCGGGAATCTCTGCCGCTGCACAGGGTATCACAATATACTCAACGCCCTGGAGAGGGCAATGGCGGCTTTCTGAGGCTAAGGGGGTCATCTCTCCATAATCAATAACAAAACGGCCTGCGCGGGGGCGTGAACCGCGCAGGCCGTTTTTCATTACGTGTTACTTTGGTTTTCATTGGTGCGTACGCCGCGA
>WRKN01000205.1 GCA_009778055.1 Synergistaceae bacterium | reverse complement strand
CGCCCGCTCCCCATAGGAGAGTATCAGACGATATCGCAGCCCTACATGGTCGCCAAAATGACCGAGCTTCTCATGGCGGAGCCGGGAATGAAGGTTCTTGAGGTAGGCGCGGGTTCAGGCTATCAATCCGCCGTGCTTGCGGCCCTCGGCCTTAAGGTCTGGTCGCTGGAGCGCATTGAGGTTTTGGCCGACCGCGCCCGGGAAACACTGCGAAGCCTGGATTACGACGTAACCGTCATTCACCGCGACGGCCGCGAAGGTTACGAGCCCGAAGCCCCATATGACAGGATCATGGTGACGGCCGCGTCGTCGCGCGTCGAACCGGCCTGGGATAGGCAGCTCAAACCGGACGGACGTTTGGTGGCCCCCATAAACGTGATATCCGGAGGGCAGCGCCTTCTCGTGAGAGAAAATTTGCTTCCGGGCTTCCGCAATACGTGGTACGATTATTGCCGGTTCGTCCCGCTCCTGGCAGGCGTGGACTGACAGGGCTTAGGGAGGGAAAATTAAACTATGTCTATTCGTATCAGAACAATCCTTGTTATTGTTTTCACCAACTTGGCCATAATTTTGTTCAGCGTTTCGGCCGGTGTTATTTATGTGAGCAACAGCATCGAAGAATCTCAGGAAATGGACCTGGCTATGATGGCAAATATCGCCGATCATTTTATCAGCAGCGAGATAGAGGTCTTAAAGCTGAAGGCCGACGTGCTGGCTCAAAACTTAACCGTATCTGAGGACACGAAATGGACGGAAGTTTTGACGAGCCTGGAAACCCTGTTCCCTGAGTTCATCGGGATGGCTGTTTTGGATGCCGACAGGGGACTCGTCGCCTCGGCGGGAGAGCTGCCGGCGGTTCCCGAGCTGATGGAGGATAAGTACATCAAGCGGGCGTTTGCGGGGGAAAAAGTAATTTCTTCCACTATGCCGTCAACCCACGGGGTTGTGTTTTATTTGGCGATTCCCATGCCGGGGGCGCACAGGAGGATACTGGCTCTTACAATCCCGGGGATGCATTTCGCGGAGCGGCTTTCCACCATTGTTATTTGGAAAACAGGCCATATCTTCATCGATGACGAGGAAGGACATATAATCGCCAACGCGCGCAGGGAGTGGGTACAGAATCGGGTCAATTTTCTCCATATGTCGCAAACCGATAAGCAATACGAGGAAATAGCAGGCGTAATAAGACAGGGGGTACGCGGTGAAACGGGAGTAGGCCGCTTTTCCATTTCCGGTATTCCCAGAATTTGCGCGTTCAAACCTATTGCGGGCTCAAAAGAAGGCTGGTTTCTTGGAGTTATCGCGCCTCTCCCGGACAGTCCTTTCAGGGACATCAACAGAGGACTGATTATGGTCGGATTCGTCGCTTTTCTACTGAGCGTCGTCACCGCGGTTATCGTTTCGACTTTTATCAAAAAGCCCTTCGAAGAAATAGAGGTGCTGAAAGCGGCGGCGGAGGAGAGTTCCAAGTCCAAGAGCAATTTCCTGGCCAACATGAGCCACGAAATACGAACGCCCATGAACAGCATCGTGGGCTTCTCCGAGCTGGCCATGGACGACGAAATATCTCCAAAAACCAGGGAATACCTCGACAAAATCGTAGAGAACTCAAAATGGCTGCTGCAAATAATAAACGATGTTTTGGATCTTTCAAAAATCGAATCCGGCAAATTGGAGCTGGAAAACATTCCTTTTAACCTGCACGACGTATTCTCCCGCTGCCAAACGGCAATCATGCCCAAGGCCCTGGAAAACGGCATTCAAATGTATTGTTACGCCGAGCCGTCAGTCGGCAAAAAACTGGTCGGAGACCCTATAAGGTTGAGCCAGGTGCTTATAAATCTCCTATCCAACGCGGTGAAGTTCACTAATTTCGGTATGGTCAAGCTTTTATCGTCTATTATAAGCTCGACCGACGAGGGCGTCACAATACGCTTTGAAGTGAAAGACAGCGGCGTCGGCATGACTCCCGAACAAATCAGCAGGATATTTGAGCCTTTCGCGCAGGCGGACAGCAGCACGACGCGCAAATACGGCGGCACGGGGCTCGGCCTTCCCATAACCAGAAACATCATTCAGTTGATGGGCGGCAAGCTGATGTTGGAGAGCATATCCGGCATCGGCAGCAGATTCAGCTTTGAGCTGACTTTCGATACAATAGACGTGCCCGCCGGCGCGTCTGATGTCGAAATTTCGACCGACCAAGTTGAAAAGCCGTTTTTCAAGGGAGAAATTCTGCTCTGCGAGGACAATGACATGAACCAGCGGGTTATATGCGAGCACCTCGCGAGGGTGGGGCTCGAAACCGTGGTGGCGGTGAACGGCAAGGAAGGGGTGGATATGGTGCAAAGCCGTATGAAAAACAACGAAAAGCCCTTCGACTTGATTTTCATGGACGTGCAAATGCCCGTGATGGATGGGCTCGACGCCACTCGCGCAATCATGCGGTTGGGTTCTAAAACGCCCATAGTAGCCATGACGGCAAATGTGATGACCCATGACAGGGACTTTTACAAAACGAGCGGCATGAGCGACTGCGTGGGTAAACCTTTCACGTCGCAGGAGCTTTGGCACTGTCTTTTGAAATATCTCACCCCGGGGAGTCCGCAAATTATAAATGAAAAAATTGAAAATCGGCCGACGATGACTGATGAAAAATTGTATCTTGAGCTGCGGACCGATTTTGTTAAGGGTAATCAGACTAAATTCGCTGAAATTACCAGGGCTGTCGACGAAGGCGATATAAAGCTGGCGCACAGACTGGCGCACACTTTGAAGAGCAACGCGGAGCTGATCGGCAAATCCGGCCTGAAAGAAGCCGCCGCCGTAGTGGAGCATATGCTTAAGGACGGGAGTAATTTGGCCTCGGAGGAGCACATGAACGCTCTCGAAGCCGAATTGAACGCGGCTCTGAAAGAACTGGCGCCGTTGCTTTACGGAATCGCGGCTCCGCCCTCCCCGGCATTTGACGAAGGGAAAGCGCGGGAGATAGCCGAACTCCTGGAACCCTTGCTGAAAGGCGGCAACACGGAATGCCTGGCTTTTGTCGACAGCCTTCGCGCGATGCCTGGAAGCGAGGAACTGATACAACACATGGATGATTTTAATTTTGCGTCGGCAATCGCGGCTCTTGCCGAACTCAAAAAGAAATGGGGCTGTGGATAGTGAATGAAGCACCCTCCCTTAATCGTTCACTGACGAGTTTGTCCCTGCCCCTTCAGTTGAACTCTATACTCCTCTATGGAGCGCCGCTCGTCGTCTATGACCAGGCCCAGAAGCGTCGCCTCGGCGAACGGGGCGGCGTAGCCTTTTTCCACTATCTGCGAAATGGCTTCCTCGGCCAGCTTTCCCGCGTCCATCCCGTCTTTTGCCATCTTCAGTTCCATCACCCAGACCCGCCCCCTGAACTCGACCACTATATCCGGCCTTCCTCTGTGCCCGTGAGTTTCCGCCTCCACCCGCAGCCCGGCGCCGTACAGGTACGAGAGCAGCGTCGAGCGGTAGAGCCATTCTCCGAAGTTTACTCGCGGGTTGCGCATCTCGAAATGCTCGCGAACCGATGCGTTGTAGTCGTCGTAGGGTATTGACGCAAGCAGGCGATTGAACTCCCTTACCACAATAGCCACATCGTCGCCGATCAAGGCCGCTTTTAAGCCGGTTACGGACGCCCTCGCCGTGTCGGAACCCAGGATGTTCATCGTCAAAAGCGCCGACATGGCCGAGTGAACCTCACGATTGGGATAGTCCAGCGAATAGTCTTCGATCAAGCCGGGCCTCAGGCTCAGGTAGCCCGACTGATACAAAAAACTTGCGGCGGTGGAACTCTCTATTTCCCCAGGATACGACGCAAAGTCCCGCGATACCTCGAAGCCGCGGAACTGTTCCACCGTCAGCTTCCTCTCCTTCATGTAACGCGCGATGAACGACGGCGTGCCGGACTCGAACCAGTAGTTTTTGAAAGCCGGTTTTTTGAAAAAATTCAAAGTCGAGAACGGATTGTAGAGCATGGTCTTTCCGTCGAAGGAAAAACCGTCGTAGTAGTCGCGAATGTCGGTTATCAGGCCGTCTTTGGTCTTCCCCAGCCTGGCGGCGGTCTCTTCGATGTGCCCGTCGAAGTACGTCAGCAGTTCTTCTTCCGTGTAACCCAGCATCGCCGCGTATCTGTCGTCCATTGAAACGTCCTCCAGATTGTTCATTGCAGAGAAGACACCGGTCTTCGTGAATTTT
>WRKN01000204.1 GCA_009778055.1 Synergistaceae bacterium | reverse complement strand
GCTTTACCGCCGGGGCAGAGAGACCTGACGAAACGTATCGGGAAACGCGCGCGGGAATTGGGAATGAAAGCCTACATTGTGGGCGGCGCCGTCCGCGACATACTGAAAGGCGAGAAGTGCATCGACCTGGACATATCTGTGGAAGGGGACGCGGAAACGCTGGTCAAAAACTGGAACGAGCCGGGGTGCCGCAGCACTGTTTACGGGCGCTACAAAACCGGCGCAATCGTCTTTCCCGACGGAAGCAAAGTGGACGTGGCGACGGCGCGGCGCGAGTATTACGAGTACGCCGCGGCCATGCCGGAAGTAAGCAGCGACTCCCTGAAGCAGGATCTGGCGCGGCGGGATTTCAGCGTAAACGCGATGGCCGTTTCGCTGTGCAAAGAGAACTGGGGCAAGCTCCTGGACTTCTACGGGGGGCGGCGCGACCTGAAAGAAGGCGTATTGCGCGTCCTGCACAACCTGAGTTTTGTCGAGGATCCTAGCCGGATACTCAGGGGTATCCGGCTCGAACAAAGGATGGGCCTGAGATTTGAGGATAACACCATGCGCCTCATCCGCGGCGCTGTAAAAGGCGGGCTTCTGGCGAAACTCTCCGGCCCGCGTGTAAGGATGGAACTCGAACTGGACTTCAGGGAACGTTTCCCCAAAAAAATAGTGGAGCGGAGCATTGAACTCGGTATATGGAAGGCTCTCTTTCCAGGGCTTCGCTTAGGTAAGGGCGCGTTGAAAAAGTTTGGGCGCTTACAGAAATTTTTGCCGGAGGCGAAAAAAGCTAAAGTGAACTTCAAAGGCTCGGAATGGCTGGCTTACATGGCGGCTCTTTTCTCGGGCTCGCCGCCCGGCGCGCAGTCCACGGCGATGGATCGGCTCAATTTCACGCCCCGCGAGCGGGAGACCATAACCGCCTGCCTGACCGCGCCGGCCGACGTGGAGCGGTTTTTAGGGGCACAAAAAACGCTTAAAAACTCCGAAGTATACCTGTTCCTGAAAAAATACCAATTCGCTCCGCTTCTTTACTGCATGGCGGTTGTGAAACGGCGTAAAACGAGGCGCTGGATAGTGCGTCACGCGCTGTCCTTCATTCCGGCCAAGAAGATACTGACGGGCGACGACATGCTTGAAATGGGGTACACGGCGGGTCCGTGGCTGGGCGAGATACTGGATGCCATCAAACTGGAGCGCATAGACGGCAACATAAAAACCAGAGAGGAGGAGATGCGGTATCTGGAAGATTGTCTGATGCGCCGATGACGCCCGCCGCTGTTTCTTTTTCGGGACGCGCGCGGCATAAAACGGTATAAAAGGGTATAATTCATAGTAGGTAGATTAAACATCATGCAAGGAGGACTGTAACTATGACAATGTCTCCGCAAGCCGGAAAAATAGCGCCGCCTGAAATGTTGATTAACGTGCCGCGCCTCATCTCAGAGTACTACACCAACAAGCCCGACCCGGGCGAACCGACCCACAGGGTGGCCTTCGGCACTTCAGGGCACCGGGGGTCGTCTTCAAAAAACAGCTTCAACGAAACGCACATAGCCGCCGTGGCCCAGGCGGTCGTGGAGTATAGAAAAGGCGCCGGAATAAACGGGCCCCTTTTTGTCGGCATGGATACCCACGCGCTCTCCGAGCCGGCGCTCCGCACCTGCGTCGAGGTGCTTGCGGCGCACGGCGTCGAAACACTCGTTCAGGAAGGGCTTGGCTACACGCCCACGCCGTCGGTATCGCGGGCGATCATCGTCTGGAACCGTGAAAAAGCCGCCAATGGAGGCGGCACGGCGGACGGCCTGATAATAACCCCGTCGCACAACCCCCCCGGAGACGGCGGCATAAAGTACAACCCACCCAACGGAGGCCCGGCCTCTCCCGACATAACGTCGTCAATAGAAAAACGCGCCAACGAAATTATAGCCTCGGGGGCGGAGGTCAAACGGCTGCCGTTTGAAAAAGCCATTTCCGCTCCAAACACAAAGTTTTACGACTACATAATGCCGTACGTGAACGACCTGCGCAGCGTGCTGGACTTGGACGCGGTGCGCGAGGCCGGCTTGCGCATAGGGGTAGACCCGATGGGCGGCTCGGGGATCGGGTACTGGGAGCCGATAGCGAGCGTTTACGGCCTCAAAAACCTCGAAGTGGTGAACAAGCGCGTGGATTTCACCTTCAGCTTCATGACCCTGGACCGCGACTGCAAGATACGCATGGACTGTTCGTCTCCGTGGGCTATGGCCAGCTTGCTTGAGATGAAGGACAAGTTTGACGTGGCATTCGGCAACGACACCGACTTCGACCGTCATGGAATCGTCACCCCGGACGGGCTGATGAACCCCAACGCCTATCTGTCCGTGGCGATACAGCACCTTTTCAAGACGCGCACCGCCTGGCGCAAGGACGCCGCCGTCGGAAAAACCGTGGTTTCGAGTTCCATCATAGACAGAGTGGTTCAGGGTATGGGAGCCAAACTGAACGAGGTTCCGGTCGGGTTCAAGTGGTTCGTGGACGGGCTCACGGACGGTTCTCTTGGGTTTGGCGGCGAGGAAAGCGCCGGGGCGTCCTTCCTGCGGAAAGACGGGACAACGTGGACGACGGACAAGGACGGGATCATCATGGCCCTTCTGGCTACGGAGATCACTGCCGTCACGGGGAAAAACCCCGCAAAACACTATGCCGACATCACCGCCAAATACGGAGAGCCGGTGTACGCGCGCATTGACGCGCCGGCAACGCCCGCGCAGAAAGCCGCTTTAGGAAAACTCTCGCCCGACGCCGTCAAGGCGGACTCCCTTGCCGGGGAAAAGATAGTGGCGAAGCTGACCAACGCCCCCGGCAACGGCGCGGCCATAGGCGGACTCAAGGTAGTCACGGAAAACGGCTGGTTCGCGGCTCGCCCGTCCGGCACGGAAGACCTCTACAAAATTTACGCCGAGAGCTTCAAAAACCAGGAGCACCTGGAACAGCTCCAGAACGAGGCCCGCCAGATCGTCGCGGACGCCACCAAATAGTAAACTAAACGTTGCAGGGGCGGCAGGTTGCCGCCCCTACTCTAAGGTAATTTCATATGTAAAATCAAAGCTCGTCCCGGGCGGCAAAATAATCGTGCCCTCGCGCTCCCCAAACTCTCCCTCGTAGCCGGCAAAGTCGCCGTGCCCCTGCCACGGCTCAAGGCAGATAAAAGGAGCGTCGCCCTTCGTCCAAATCCCCACCCAGGGAGCCCGGCTAAAACTTACCCGCAGCCCGGCTTCGGGGCCTTGGAGCTTGAGCCATGAGGAACGGACATTTTCAAACACCAAAGTATCTTCCTTTAAAAACACCTCCCGCCGCAGCTCAATTTCCTTGAACCTGCCGTAACTTTCCCGTTCGCGTTCAAAACTGCTGTTCGCCGGATTAAGTTTCAGCCGGCTCAGATCTTCCTCCAGTTCCCACACCAGGCGGTAATCCTCAAACTTTTCCCCCGGCAGCAAAGGGCAGTTAAAAGCCGGATGCGCCCCCACGCTGAAAGGAATATCACGCTTATCGCGGTTGAAAACGCTTTTTGTGACCGTCAGGGTTTTCTCACTCAGGCTGTAAGTGTTGGTCAGGCGGAAGGCGAAGGGGTAATTTTCTCTCGTCTTCTCATTATCGGTTAACTCCAGGGCAAGCGTATTTTGTGTTTGGCTCGCCAATTTGAACTCGCAGTTACGGGCAAATCCATGATTGCCCAGGCGAAACTCCCGTCCCTCATGGCGGTAGGTTTCCCGCCACAGCCTGCCTACCACGGGAAAGAGAGTCGGGTTCCTTCCCCCCCAAAACTCGCTCTTTCCCTGCCAGGCAAACTCAATTTGCCGTCTTTTATCATAAAGACTGGTCCACTCGCTGCCCTCAAGTTTAAACTTCACCAAAAGGTCGTCGTTTTCTAAAAGCATGGTTAATAATTAACCTCCCCGCAGTTTACTTGTATAATTCAATCAATAACATTCAAGCCCCCGCCCGTTGGACACCTAATTATAGTACATCGGGCGAAGCGTTTTATAAATTTTTTAATTTTGTCAAATCCGAGGAGGCGGCTTATATGCTGGTAGTTTTGAAACCAAGCGCTACGAAGGAACAAATCCAGAGCCTTATCGCATGGCTGGAAGGCCAGGGGCTTATCGTCCATATCTCCAGGGGGGAGTTTTACACTTTTCTTGGCTTGATTGGCGACACAAGCCAAATCGACGTAACTCTGCTTGAAGGACTGGCGATGGTTGACACGGTCA
>WRKN01000203.1 GCA_009778055.1 Synergistaceae bacterium | reverse complement strand
GTCCATCATCTCGATGTAATCGACCTTTATGGAGCGCGCCAGAACTTCATCGGCCGCGGGAAGAGCGATTCCTTCCGGGTAAGTCACGTCCAGCCTCACGGAGAGGGTTGCCTCGTTGGCGACCATCTGCTGCGCCTCCTGTGAGAGCAGATAGTCCACGAATTTCTTGGCGGCCTCGATGTTTGGGCTGTCTTTGAAAATTGTGACGGGGCTCGGAGACATCAGCACCTCAGGCGGATAAAAGAGAGCGAGGGGAGCGCCTTTGACGATTGAGTCGTAGACGATGTAATCCACTCCGAGACACGCCGAGAACTCGCCGATGGCGGTATCGTTTATTACCTGCGAGGAACCCCTGCCCATGCTGGCCCCATTGTCGCGCAGTTTTTCGAAGAACTCCCAGCCAAACTGTTTATCCAGCATCGCGACGCTCATGAAAGCCGTGCCTGAAAGCGACGGATCCGCTATGACGAAAGCGTCCTTAAATTCGGGTTTGAAGAGATCCGACCACTGGGTGGGGGGTTCTTTTATCTCGTTGGTGTTGATAATGATGCCCAGCGTCCCCAGGCGGGCCGCCGTGAAGTATCCGTCGTAATCGTCGAACGGGTTCAGGAGTTCATTGATGAATGGGGACTCGTACCGCAGCAGAAGCCCTTCGCTCCTGAGGTTGTAGAAGTCCGGCACCTCGCTGTGCCATAGAACGTCCGCCAAAATTCTACCGGTTTCCCGCTCTGCCGCAATTTTCGTCATCAGCATCCCCGCTCCGCCGGTAGTATGGTCGACGGTGATGTCGGGATGCAGTTTTTCGAATCCCTCCACGATGTTCCCAATAAGAGATTCCTTCATCGACGTGTATACGATAAGGGTTTCCCTCGCGAACGCCAATCCGCAAGTCGTCAAGACCAGAACACCTACAAGAACCAGAGCCGCCGCAATACGTGCTTTACTCATAACAAAATCCTCCTCCAGTGAAATTGTCCGTCCGTAGCTCTTTTTCAGGAGAAACCTCCGAGCAAACTCTCTTTACGAGTACCTCTCCTGAATTGCCACGTTTTTCGGACTACTCATTAACATATAGTATAGCCAGGAACATAGAAGTCAATACTGAAATATATCTTAAAAGAAGGCGATAACAAACAAACTTCAAAGTTAATGGGACGGCGGCCATGTATACTGTCGATAAAATGGGTATATTGCCTGCGCGCCTCGGTTTCGGTATGATTAAAGGCGGACATAAAGTTTCTGACGTAATCAGGAGGGTTCAGTATGAACGCCAACAAGCGGTTATTAAAGCTTATGACATGGAAGCTTGCTCTTGTCCTGCTGCTCTCGGCTTCAGCCTGCGACGCGGCGAAATTCACGTCGTTTCGGGATATACCCGGCGTGACGGAAGATGAAATCCGCGCCGTAGAGGCGTTTCAGGCGCAAGGCGTTTCTTTCGTGTACGGAGCGCCTCCGAGCACCGAGACTTTTTCCGATGTAAACGGCGAAATAAGAGGTTTTACCGTTCTGCTTTGCGAATGGCTGACCGAGCTGTTCGGGATTCCCTTTGAACCTGGGCTTTACGAGTGGAGCGACATGCTGGCCGGACTCCATACCGGTGAGATAGATTTTACAGGCGAGCTGACCGCCACTGACGAACGGCGGAAAACCTACATAATGACGGACGCGATTGCGGGGCGTTTAACGAAGTATATTAGAATTGCCGGCTCTCCGCCTCTTTCGCAAATCGCCGCGTGGCGTCGGCCGCGTTACGGATTCCTGACGGGTACCACAACGATTGACAACGTTACCGCGCTGATTGATTACGAGTATGAAACGTTCCTGTTGGGTGGTTATTCGGAAGCGTACTATATGCTGAAGTTTGCCGCAATAGACGCCTTTATTGACGAAGGCACCGCGGAAGCGGCCTTTGATTTTTACGGCGATGTGGTAGCCGAAGATTTCTTCCCGCTGATCTACGAGCCGGTTTCCCTCACGACACAAAACCCGGCTAACGCTCCCATCATTTCCGTGGTGCAAAAAGCTCTTGAAAACAACGCTATCCGTTATCTGACGGAACTGTACAACCTTGGAATGCAAGAGTACACAAAACACAAGTTGTTTACGAGCCTTACGGAAGAAGAACTGGCGTATATATACAACAACCCCGTGGCGCGTTTCGCGGCTGAATACGACAATTACCCACTCAGCTTTTACAGCGCGCGCGACGGACAGTGGCAGGGAGTATGCTTTGACGTTCTGGGAGAGGTGGAAGCACTCACAGGGCTGACCTTTGAGCTTGCGAACAACGAACGAACGGCATGGCCTGATTTATTGAGAATGCTGGAAAGCGGCGAAGTGTCAATGGTTTCGGAGCTTATCCGCACGCCGGAACGCGAGGGGCTTTTCCTGTGGCCCGCAATCCCGCTTTTGACTGATAACCACGCGCTCCTGTCAAAAGCGGAATACCCCAATATCAGCATCAATGAGGTTTGGCACGTAAATATAGGGCTGGTTGAGGATACCGCCCATACCGAGCTGTTTTTAAGATGGTTCCCGAACCATTTGAGCACGGTTTCATACAGGAGTTTCGGCCATGCTTTCGCCGCTTTGCAGCGCGGCGAGGTGGACATGGTGATGGCAAGCCAGGTTCAGCTTCTTGTTCTGACCCATTACCAGGAGCTTGTGGGCTACAAAGCCAATATTGTTTTTGACTATCCCTTTGAGTCCACCTTTGGTTTTTATAAAGGCGACGCGGTATTGTGTTCTATCGTAGACAAAGCCCTCCGCCTGATAGACACAAGAGGAATCGCGAGATACTGGACAGGCAGAACCTATGACTATCGGGAGAAAGTGGCGCAATCCCGTCTTCCGTGGTTGATCGGCACGATTGTTTTGCTCCTGTGCGTTTTGATCCTGTCGCTTGTTTTTTTTCAATGGCGCCGCAGAACGGAACGTCTCGTCATGGAATCCAATATAAGGGAGCGAACCCTAACCGCAGACAACGCCATGCTGGACAACCTCTATCGCATGGAAAGCAACCTTCTAGCCAACATCAGCCATGAAATAAGCACGCCGCTCACTATAATGAGCGGTTACGCCCAGCAGACGCGCAAAGAAATCGAAAACGGCGAAGTAAATGAAGAAACCGCCAACAATCTGAGAACTATTCAATCCGAGGCCCACCGCCTTGCGGAACTGGCCAATCAGATCCTGTCCGCTTCCAGAAACCTGCAAACCGGCATTGCCATAGCACCCGTGAAGCCGACGGAAATATTGGAGCGCGCCGCCAACCTCTGCGAGCCGGTTTTAACGAAGAACGGCAACCGCCTGGAAAAGTCGGCCGAACCGGATTGCCCCGCCGTGGCCGCCAATCTTGACATAATTTTGCAGGTTTTTTTGAACCTTTGCATCAACGCGGGCAGGCATACAAAAAACGGCGTTGTGTCCATTACCGCGAAACGCGCGGGAGGACATGCCAAACATGCTAAATATGCGGAATTCACGGTGGAGGACAACGGCGGCGGGATTGCGCCGGAGCTTTTACCCCGCGTGTTTGAGCGCGGCTTTTCCGGCGACGGCAGGAGCGGGCTGGGGCTCGCCATATGCAAAGACGTGATAGTGCAGCACGGCGGAACGATCGATATTTTCAACGAAAAAGGAAAAGGCGCCCGCGTCGTCTTTACCCTGCCGGCGGCGGGCTGAGGTTTTAATAAGCGTTATGTCGCACGCGGTTTTGCTCGTCGAGGACGACCGGCATATTATGAAAATCAATCAGAACACGATGTCAAAGATGGGATACCGTGTTTTGAAAGCGGTTACGCTGTCTGAGGCCGCTCGCGCTCTGGAAGCGGAAAAGCCGGATCTGATCGTGCTGGACATACTCCTGCCGGATGGCAACGGCATTGAGTGGTGCCGCGGGATACGCGGCGACAGCCATATGCCGCCCATCCTGTTCCTGAGCTCCAGGAATGACACAATTGACATTTTGGAAGGTTTGAAAGCCGGAGGGGACGATTACCTTACAAAACCATACGATCTCGACATATTCCTCGCCCGCGCGGAGCTTCTGCTTCAAAGAGCGTCGCGTGTGCCGGAGGTCGTCAAAAAAGGAACGCTGAGACTGGAAATCACGTCTCAGCAGGCGTTTTTGCGCGGCGAAAACATGGGACTTTCTCCAAAGGAGTTTGCACTGCTGCTCAATTTCGCGCAGAACGAGGACAAAATCATAAGCGCGGAAACCATGTACAAGAAAATATGGGGGCAGCCGATGAGCGAAGATAATCAG
>WRKN01000202.1 GCA_009778055.1 Synergistaceae bacterium | reverse complement strand
TTGCCCCTTGAACTATATGCTCGGGTTGGAGGACACGCCCGCCACTTCCAGACGCCCGGAAAGCTGCCCCGAAAGGGCCGCTCCAAGCCCGCCGCTCTGCGCCAGCGGAGCAAGGTCGAGCTGCCTCATGTCGAACGCCAGGTTAAGCCGCGCGTCCGCGCCGGATCCCAGAGTGATTGTGCCGCCGCCCGTCACGGAACCGCTTCCGCTCTTAGCCGACACGTTTTCCAGCCTTATCTGCTGACCGTCCTTTCGGATATTCGCGGAAAGGTCTTGTAATCCTGCGCCTCCGGCCGCTATCGAGCCGGCTTTGAAAACCACGTCCACTTTGTCGAGCTTGCCCAAATCACCCGCCAGAGCGGTGGTCGCTTCCAGATTCCTGGCGCTCACCGAGTCGAACGCGGAAAGCGTTTGAGACGAAGCCACAAGTTCTACGTTCGGATGGGGCAGCCTGCCTGCGATTTTGACGCCGGCGTTGACCGTTCCTTTCAGTTTATATTGATCGATGTCCGGAACAAAGCGTTTCAGGTTTTCGGGGCTGAAGGAGAGCTGAGCGGTTATGGCTACGTCGGGGGTTTTGGAGGACACGGGGCTGACCACGCCGCTGACTTTGATGGGCAGGCCCTCCCAACTGCCGGAGCTTTCTTTCAGGGTAAACATGTCTTTTTCGTATGTAAATGACAGAGAAGGCTTGTCCAGCGCGTACCCCTCCGCGGTAAATCTGGGGCTTGACAGAGTTCCTCCAATAGTCAGGGCGGAGGCTTGCCCCCTGATGGTCAAATCGGCGGTAAGCAGCCCGGAAAGCCCATATTGTTTCCCATCCGGTATTAGGTCTTCTATCTTTTTGACGTCCAGGTTGGCCAGATTGGCCGTCAGGTTCAGTTCGGCGCTGCTCGGCGTCGTGATTCCGGCAATGGTTCCCTGCACGTAAGCTTGGGCCCCTTCCAGCACAAATTTGCCGTTGAGCGTGGCGGGGTCGCTTCTCGCCAGCCTGAGCTGCGCGGCAACGTTCTTGACCTGTTTGCCCATGATGAGTACGTCCGGGGCCGAGAGTTCCATAACGCCCGCCAACGCGTCCACGGGGCCGTGGACGTTCACGGAGAAGCGCTCGATGCTTCCGCCCACATTGCCGAGGTCGGGGTACAGCCTGGCAACTTCGGACAAGGGGACGCCGCTGCCGTCCAGCTTGACCAGGACGGACGGAACCGCGCCTTCCCGCACGGCCATGGCAAACTCGCCCTCTACGGGTACGCCCAGCGCCGTTGCCTTCACATTTTCAGCGGAAATACGCATATTGGCGAACCTGAGTCTGGTGGTAATTGATTCCAGCGGGTAACCGGCTATCCTCGATCCCTCGAAGTCCAGGTTTGCCGTTATCAAAAGGTTGCTGCCCGAGCCTTCGATGGTGAAGTCCAGGTCGGCGTTTCCCGAGTAGTCACGCGGCGACAGGGCAGGCCAGAACGCGGCTATGTCCGATATGTCCATTCCCTTGAGAGTTCCCTGAAAGTCGAGGGCGACGTCCCCATCGTTGTCCGGGGAGGAATTGACGTTTCCTGACGTGGTCAGCTTCCCCTTACCGGCCTGAAGCTCCAGTTTCCGTACTACAAAGGTCTGTCCATGAGTATCGGCTTCGAAATTCCCCTTCACAGGCACGCCGTTTACGGCGCCGGATATGGCGACGGCCATCAGCGTGCCATTTATGTCCGCCCGTATGGAGTTCACGTCCACGGAACCCCATACGGAGGTGAAGCGGCTGTTGATCAGGCTGATCCGGTCGATGGGTATTTCCCCTCCGCCCTGCGAGTCCGGGAGGTTGATCGTCGATATCTCATCTATGAATTTATCGAGATCCATGTTCACCCCGCCTATGGCCAGAAGCGAAAGCCTCGGGGAGCCGCGCAGCAGGGACGCGAAGTTGATCTTCACGTTAATCGTGCCCGCCGCTAGGATGTTTTGCTTTTGTTCCTCCCCCCGGTCAAGCGAAACGCCGATCAGAGTGTAACCCGATATCGGGTTGCCCTTCACGTTTTCCGCGGACAGAGTCCAGCCCGTCTCTTCCTTAACCGCTTCGGCGGCGACAGCCAGCACCTTGTCCCCGGCGATGTCGGTGACTGAAAGTATGCCTACCCCGACCACGAGTATCCCCAGCACAAACATGACGGCCAAGAAAACGTTTTTAGCGGCGGAAGATTTCGGCGCGGTACGCTTTCGGTTCACTTTTCTGTTGTTTTCCATTTCAACGTCAGTCCTTTCCCAAATTTAAGGTATAAGCGAGCAAAAAATGTCATACAGTTCCGGAATGGCTCTTTTCAAAGAAACGGGACGCGCGTTTTTCTTTTTGAAAAAAAAGTGATGCGTCTCTCCGGTCGTCCTGGGTTCGCCGGTGGCCTCGTCCGCAACGTCGTAACCAATCGTCATTCTGGAGTGGGAACAGGCCTTCATCTCAACCTGCACGCGCACCGTATCTCCGAAAAGAACCGACGCCCTATATTCGCACGACAGTCCCAGCACAGCAAAGGTTATTCCCATTGATTCGACCCGTTCATATGGAAAGCCGATCTGCCGCATAAAGTCCACTCGGGCTTCCTCAAACCACCGTATGTAGTTGGAGTGGTGAATGACCCCCATCTGGTCGGTTTCATAAAATTGCGCTTTGCGTACATAAGGCAGGATAATCATTTTCGCGGCTCCTTATAAAAATCAAATTTACGCTTGCTATTTTATCGCTTATACCGCATCTTTTCACGCAATATTATGCGTAGATTCGCGATAATGCTATACAATAAAATCAGCGTCCGGGGCGTACCCGCACGGACAATTCAGCGCCATGGAAAGGATTTTTCGATATATTATGCTTGATTTCAAGCGTATCTTTGTGCTCGTTTTGAAGTACGGAATCTCAGCGGCGTGTCTCTTCTATGTTTTCATGGACGTTCCCCTCGCGGATCTGTCGGCGGCTCTCAGACTTTACTCGATACCGCCGATAGCCGCCGTTGTGTGCGTGTCCTTCGCGGCGTACTCTGTGATGGGGCTGCGGCTGTCCTACATGGCCGATCCTCCCATGTCCTTCCGCTCCACCTTATGCGGAACCCTAGTGGGAATGGCCTTCAACAACGTCCTGCCGGCCAAGGCAGGGGAGATAGCCAAAGCCATGTGGATAGGACGGGAGAACGGCGTGTCCTCCCAAAAAACCCTCGGCATAGTGTTCATGGAGCGTTTTTTCGACGTCAACGTCCTGGCGCTGTTGAGCCTCTGGCTTCTCTGGGCCATGGGCGAGCGGTTTGTCGCCGTTACCTTTGTAACGTGTCTGGCCGTCGGGTGGTGCGTACTGGCGGTTTTTCGCGGGAACCCGGCGCTGACGGAACGATTCATTGGGCTTTTCGGCAAAGGGCGGCTGGGTACGTTTGTATCTCAGGCTTTGTCGGGCGTCTTGGACAACATGTCGCTAAATCGCCTGCTGTGGCTTTTGGGCACGTCGCTCACGTCATGGAGCCTCTACGCGACGCAGATGTTTTTGTGCCTGAACTTCGTCGCCGGTCTGGGGCTGAGTTTGGGCGCGGCTCTTTCGGTTTTCGCGGTCAGCGGGCTGAGTATGCTGCTGCCATCCTCGCCGGGGGCCATCGGAGTATACCAGGCGTTCGTCGTAACGCTCCTGAAACGCTACGGCATAGAGCCTGACGCCGCTTTAGCCATCGCGCTCGTCTCCCACATGATCCAGTTCATACCCGTTACGCTGGTCGGCGGCCTCATCTTCGCGGCGTTCCCGGTAAAATCAATAAAGGGGTGAAAGTCATGGGCAAGCTGCCGGTAGGCATTCAAACGTTCGAGAAAATCAGAAACGAAGGCTACCTTTATGTGGACAAAACAAAGTACCTTGTCGATCTCATCGACAGTGGAACCGTATATTTTCTTTCGCGCCCCAGGCGCTTCGGCAAGTCCCTGACCATCTCCACCTTCGAGGCGTTGTTTACCGGCAGGCGCGAACTTTTCGAGGGATTGTGCGCCGAGGAGTTTTTCGACAGACCGGGATACAAATCCCATCCGGTCATCAGGCTGGATATGAGTCAGGCCGTGACAAACAGGGGCTTGGAGGATCTGTTGAGCTCAATGACCCTTCAAGTCATCAAAAGCGCGCGGCATCACGCTATAGAGCTTTCGGAGCTGGCGCTGAAAAATCCCTCCACCGCTTTGAGCGAACTTATAGAACTTGCCGCCGAAAAAGAGAAAAAAACTGTTGTGGTACTTGTCGACGAATACGACAAGCCAATACTCGACAACATGCA
>WRKN01000201.1 GCA_009778055.1 Synergistaceae bacterium | reverse complement strand
GAGAGGCCTTTTTCCACCGCAACGGACGCGCGCGTTTTGCGCTTCGGCCGGTACGGCGTGTAGGCGTCCTCGAGCGCGGTCATGGTCTGAGCGCCGTCTATCGACGCCTTGAGTTCGTCGGTTAGAAGCTCGCGCTCCGACAGGGACTCCAGTATGGCGGCTCTGCGTTTTTCCAATTCCTGTATTTTCTCGTTGCGGTCGCGTATGGCGGTGATTACGGCTTCGTCCAGGGAGCCGGTCGCCTCTTTACGGTACCTGGCTATAAAGGGGACTGTACACCCCTGCTCGAAAAGCTCCAGAACGGCAAACGCCTGTGCCTCATCTATCCGCAATTCCTCCGAAACCCTTGCGATAACGTTCATGAATAATCTTCACCCCTTGGACAGTAATAATACAATATTATTTGCCTTGACGCGCCTCCTATGGTATAACTGTCGCCGAAAAGTATTGCGAATTTCCAGTTTTCACGAGTATTCCTCGGAAAGGAGAACATCTTGGATAAATTTTACCTGAACCCCAACGCCTCGGCGTCGGAACGAGAGTTTAGCACCCGAAGAATTTTCAATGAGCCGGAACGCCGTTATCTTTCATTGGAAACGCGGTCGATGGTGTGCGGCCTTCTGGATTCACAATCCGTTCCGCATGACGTGACGGAGAACGCCGTCCAGCAAGCTGTGGCCTTGGGTACCCTCAGCGGAGAAGAGGTCAACGCTCAAACCTTCGAGGCTCTTTTTCACGCAATTGCGCTGAACCCGTCCTATAAAATTCCTCTTTGGTTCATTTCCACGGTTGCTCCATCGGACACGTGGATTTGTTGACTGTTGGATTTCCGACTTTTTGATTTTTGACTTTTGATCATGGTCATTAAAAAATCCGCGTCAAGCTCCGCTAAAAGCGCCAAAAAATCCTCAGCCGTGAAAAAAACGACCGGGCAAAAGGCCGTGGCCAAAACTTTTTCCGGTTCCCGGGCCGAGGACAAAACACTGGTGATAGTGGAATCTCCATCCAAAGCCAAGACCCTGTCCAAAATTCTCGGCCCCGAGTACGTCATAAAATCGAGCGTGGGACATATCCGAGATCTGCCGCGCAGCCGCATGGCCATCGACATAGAAAATGATTTCGCCCCGGAGTACATTCTGGTAAAAGGCAAGGCCACAATCAAAAACGAGCTGACCGCGTTATCGCAAAAAGCGAAGTCGGTGCTGCTTGCCCCCGACCCCGACCGTGAAGGAGAAGCCATAGCCTGGCACCTGGCCGAGTTGCTGGCCTTGCCGATGAGCGACAAATGCCGCGTCCGCTTCTACGAGATAACGGAAAAAGCGGTGCGCGACGCGGTGGCAAAGCCCGAATTCATAAACCAGAACAAAGTAGACGCCCAGCAGGCGCGCCGCATACTGGACCGCCTGGTGGGATACACCCTTTCCCCGCTTTTGTGGAACAAAATACGCTACGGCCTCTCGGCGGGGCGGGTGCAGTCGGTAGCCCTCACCCTTATATGCGGGCGTGAGCGGGAAATCGAGAATTTTATCCCCGAGGAATACTGGAACGTAACGGTAAAAGCCGAGGCCTCAGGCGCGCGCTTCTATGAAATGAAGGTCGACAAGCTGGACGGCAAAAGCCTGTGGAAGAACAGCCTGCCCCTCTTAATAAAAGACGCCTCCTTGGCTGAGTCTATACTGGAGGAAATCAGGGCGAACGACATTGTGGTCTCGGAGTTCCGCCTGCGCGAAAGTCAGCGCAAGCCGCAGCCGCCGTTCAAGACCAGCAGTATGCAGCAGGAGGCGGCGCGCCGCCTCAGCCTTTCGCCCCGCCGGGCCATGCGCGTCGCGCAGGAGCTGTACGAGGGAATAGATATAGCAGGGCACGGGCACGCGGGGCTGATCACCTACATGAGAACCGACAGCCTCAGGATTGCCGCGGAGGCGATTGAGTCCTGCCGCGCTCTTGTCGCCTCGAACTACGGAAAGAACTATCTGCCCAAGCAGCCCAACGTTTACGCGGCGGCGGGACGCAGCCAGGACGCCCACGAGGCCATACGCCCTACTGACGTTATGCTGACCCCCGAGTTGGTGAAAAACTCTCTGACCCCCGAGCAGTTCAAACTGTACGACCTTGTCTGGAGGCGTTTCGTGGCGTCGCAGATGTCGAACGCGGTCGTCGCCAACTCCACGCTTATAGCCGGCGCGGGGCGCGTCGGGCTGAGGCAGTTGGGAGAAAGCATGATTTTCGATGGGTGGAGCGGAGTCTGGCCGCTGGACTTGAAGGGCGAACGCCTGGAACCGGCCAAAGAAGGCGAGAAGCTGGCTTTCATGTCCGCCAATAAAGAACAGCGTTTTACCCGGCCGCCGGCCCGCTACTCCGAGGCGACGCTGATCAAGACGCTGGAAGAGGAAGGGGTGGGGCGCCCTTCCACCTATGCCTCCATAGTGGAAACGCTCTATAACAGGGATTACGTGGAACAAAACGACGACAAACGCCTGGCTCCGACCTCGCTCGGTATAACTGTGGACGATTTTTTGAAAGCGCATTTCGACCGGGAGGACGTTTCCTCGATAGTGGATACGGGATTCACGGCCCAGATGGAAAAAGAGCTGGACGAAATTGAGGAGGACAAGCGCAAGTGGCTCGACGTGGTGAAGGAGTTCTGGAAAGATTTTTCCCAAACCGTGGACTCGGCCAAAGACGCGAAAAAAGTGCCGCTGCCGGAACCCGAGCCGATAGGGGAGAACTGTCCGGAGTGCGGCAGCCCGCTGGTGAAAAAGCGGGGGCGTTTCGGTGAGTTCATCGCTTGCGTGGGATATCCGGGCTGCAAGTACACGCGCGCCATACTGTCGGTAATAGGGGTCAAGTGCCCGGAGTGCGGCGAGGCCAAGGGCGGCGAAATCGTAAAAAGACGCAGCAAGAAGGGCAAGAATTTCTTCGGCTGTTCCCGGTATCCCGACTGCGATTACGTTTCGTGGAACCAGCCTACCGGCGAGAAGTGTTCCGACTGCGGAGTTTCTCTCGTTAAGAAGGGGCAGGCCGTCCTCTGTCCGGGCTGCGGTTACAAGCGGCAGGAGGAGGCGGCGTACGAATGACGCGCGGAAAAAAGCCTGATATTATAGTTGTGGGAGGCGGCTTCGCAGGGTGCGAAGCCGCCTGGCAGTTGGCCGAGCGGGGGTTTCGCGCGCGCCTTTTCGAGATGCGCCCTTTCGTGCAGACGCCCGCTCACAGCACGGGACTGCTCGCAGAGGTTGTATGCAGCAACTCGTTCGGCGGGGAGGGAGACACGGGGGCCGCCGGTATTCTGAAGGCGGAGCTGGAACTTGGCCGTTCCCTGATTCTGGAGTGCGCGCATATATCGCGAGTACCGGCGGGAGGCGCTCTGGCCGTCGACCGGGATCGCTTCGCCGAGCTTGTGAACGCCCGCGTCGAGTCGCATCCGAACATCGAACTCGTGCGCGACGAAATGGCGTCCGTGCCGGAAGAGCCTGCTATTCTGGCTACCGGGCCTTTGACGTCCTCCGCCATGACGAAGAGCCTGGGCGAGCTGACAGGGGAGAGTTATCTCTCCTTTTTCGACGCGGTGGCCCCCATAGTGACGCGCGAGTCGGTAGACATGGAAAAAGCCTACCTCTCCGGACGCTACGGGCGCGGCGGCGACTACATCAACTGTCCTATGAACAAGGAAGAGTACCTGGCCTTTTACGAGGCGCTCACAACAGCCGAGCGGGTCGTTCCGCATGAATTCGAGAGAGGGGCGCGCTTCGGGGGCGACGCTTATTTCGAGGGATGTATGCCGGTGGAGGTTATGGCCTCCCGAGGCGTGGACACCCTGAGGTTTGGCCCAATGAAGCCCGTTGGGCTTCCCGACCCGAAAACAGGGCGCGAGCCTTACGCGGTGGCGCAGCTTCGCCAGGACAACCGGGAAGGCACTCTTTATAACCTGGTTGGCTTTCAGACGGGCCTGAAATGGGGCGAGCAAACGCGCCTGATCCGAAAGATACCGGGGCTGGAGAACGCCGACGTCGTCCGCTTCGGCGTAATGCACAGAAATATTTACGTTAACGCTCCGGCGGTGCTTGACGGGTATTTAAGGCTGAAAAGCCCGCAAAACGAAAACGGAAAAACTTCCCGACTGTTTCTGGCCGGTCAGATCACGGGGGTGGAGGGTTACATGGAGAGCACCGCCATGGGGATGGTCGCCGGGGTCAACGCGGCGCGGCTTCTAAGCGACAAATCTCCGGTCGTCTGGCCGAGGGAAAGCGCGGTCGGCCCTCTGCTGAACTACCTGCAAAATGCCGTTGTCGCCGGAGGAAAGAAATTTC
>WRKN01000200.1 GCA_009778055.1 Synergistaceae bacterium | reverse complement strand
AATCTGGTCGACCAAGATGATCAGTGGGACGCCGCCAACAGGGCGCGATTGATCGAACGCTGGAACAGGGACATCACCAGCGAGTACGCGGAGTAAGTTTTTATATAGTGAAATTTTCGGGGGGAGGAGGTGAACTCGTCCCCCTGTATTTACTATAGGAGCCGGATCCCCAAATGTTCACGAAAAAGCGGATCGTTAGTTTTCTTCTGGCGGCGGCGTTTGTCGCCACGCTGGGGGGCTGGATCTACCTGAACGTCAGGCGCGAATTTCTGTCTCTTATGCGTATTCAGCAGTTACGTTCCATCGCCACGGCGTCGGCGGGCTTCGGGGCCGCCCTGGACGCGGAGGAGACGGTTGCGTGGCTGGCGCAGATCAACCGGCGCGGCGCGAACTACAGCGTGGCCTATGTCAACGGCGTCCCGATGAAAGGGGAGTTCCTGCCGGCGCAAGGCGACGCCCTTTTGGTGGAACTGTACCGTGACAACACGTCGAACGCGGAATTTGTGAGGGGATTCGATCACGTCGCCTACGACGAAACCTACCGCAGCGCTCAAATCTGGAATTTTGGCTTGGGCTTGGGCTTGGGCTCGGCGCCGCGCGCGCTTTTCTTCGCCCCGGCGCTGGACCTGAAAACCCGCGACGTGAGGGGCGCGCTGCTTTTCGCCTTCGACCTCTCCGAGGAAAACTCGTTTTTAAACCTTCTTTCAATTTTATTCGGCGCGGCGTTCTGTGTCTTCGCCATGGTATTGTGGCAGATTCTGTTCAGCAAAGACCCCATCGTATCCTTCGCGGTGGCCGGTCTTTTTTTGATGGCGCTGGTTTTCATCGCGTATCCGCTCTTCGAGGCCGCGCGCCTTTCGTTTGTGCGGGAGGGGAGGTTCTCGTTGGACATATGGAAGTCCATCCTGACCTCGCGCGGTTACAGAGCGGCGTTTTGGGGCAGCGTCCAGCTCGGGACGTGGGTGGCCTCGTTTTCTACGCTTGTGGGCTTCGTGTTCGCCTTCGTCTGCACGCGCACCAACGCGCCCTTCAAACGCTTCATTGCGGCAATGGGGACGCTGCCGGTCATCTCTCCTCCCTTTTCCCTGACCCTGTCGTTCATTCTCCTTTTCGGAAACAACGGACTCATCACCCGGTGGCTCGGTATTACCAGGTTCTCGATCTACGGGCTCCAGGGTCTGGTGCTGGCGCAGACGATAGGAATGTTCCCCATCGCCTTCCTGACGCTGGCCGGGGTATTGGAGGCTATCGACTCGACCTTCGAGGACGCGGCGATGAACCTGTCGGCGGGCAGGTGGAAGACCTTTTCGTCCGTGACCCTGCCTTTGGCCCTGCCGGGGATTTTAAGCGCCTGGCTTCTGGTGTTCACGAACTCTTTGGCCGACTTCGCCAATCCCCTGATTTTGTCGGGGAACTTTCGCGTGCTGTCGCTGGAATCATACATAGAAGTCACCGGCATGAATAGAATGGGACACGGGGCGGCGCTGTCGCTTCTCCTGCTGATGCCGACCCTGACCGCCTTTTTGGTCCAGCGGTTCTGGATCGGGCGTAAGGCTTACGTCACGGTGACGGGGAAGCCCACGGGCCGGATAACGGAGGTGACGTCGCCTGCCGTGAAAGCCGCTCTGCTCGGTTTTGTCGCGCTTGCCATCGTTTTTCTGATCTCCCTTTACGGGACGATCCTGGCGGGGTGTTTCGTGAAAAACTGGGGAATCGATTACTCCTTCAGCCTGGATAACATTGCGGAGGCCCTGACGCGAGGCAGGAGGGCGCTCCTGGACACCGTGACGCTCGCCGCCGCGGCCACGCCTCTGGCGGGCGTAATCGCCATGATAGCGGCGCTTCTTTTCGTCCGCAAGACCTTCAGAGGCAAACGTCTCCTGGAGATGCTCATCATGACGCCTTTTGCGCTTCCCGGCACCCTGGTGGGCATAAGTTACATCCTGGCGTTCAATAAAGCCCCCCTGATCCTGGTGGGGACGGCGGCGATCATCGTCATCAATTACACCATACGCGAGCTGCCCGTGGGGGTGGAGGGAGGAATGGCGTCCCTGCGCCAGATCGACCCCTCCATTGAAGAAGCCGCCACCGACCTGGGGGCGGACTCCGCGACGGTTTTCCGCACGATCGTTCTTCCTTTGGTGCGCCCCGCTTTTCTGTCGAGCCTTTCGTACACCTTCGTGCGCTCCATGACGGCGGTCAGCGCGGTCATCTTCCTTATCTCGGCCCGCTGGTATCACCTGACCGTCCTGATCTACAACTTCTCGGAGAACCTGCGCTTCGGGCTGGCCAGCGTCCTGTCCACGGTTCTGATCATTATCGTGTTCGGCGCGTTCGGCCTGATGCGCCTTTTGGTTCGCAAAAACGAGAATCTGATAAAGAGCATCGGATAATTAGGGGGGAAGTTTATGTATTCCAAATCCGTACGCCTGGAAAACGTGACGAAGATATTCAAAGACCCTCAGTCCGGGCAGCTCGCGCCGGCCGTGGACGACGTTTCTTTCGACATCGCGCCGGGCGAGCTGGTGACCCTTCTGGGGCCCTCCGGTTGCGGTAAGACGACGGTTCTGCGGATGCTCTCCGGTTTCGAGACGCCCACGTCGGGCCGCGTCCTCATCGACGGCGCCGACGTCACGGACGTTCCCCCGAACAAGCGCGACACGGCGATGGTCTTTCAGAGCTACGGGCTTTTTCCGCACATGAACGTCTTCGACAACGTGGCTTATGGACTGAAATTGCGCAAGATGAGCCGGGACGCCATCAAAGAAAAAGTTATGCGTTTTTTGGGCATGGTGGGTTTGCAGGAGCTTTGGAAGCGTCCGCCCTCGCGCCTGTCCGGCGGACAGCAGCAGAGGGTGGCGCTGGTGCGCTCACTCATAGTGGAGCCGGCGGTGCTGCTCCTGGACGAGCCCTTGTCAAACCTCGACGCGCTTTTGCGCGAGCGGATGCGGGTGGAGATTCGGGGATTGCAGAAATCTCTTTCGATCACGGCGGTGTACGTCACCCACGACCGGGTCGAGGCCATGAGCCTTTCGGACCAAATCGTCGTCATGAACAAAGGTAAGATCGAACAGATCGGGACGCCCAGCGAAATCTACCGCGACCCGGTGAACATGTTCGTCGCGGGTTTTGTGGGGAAGGCCGCGTTTTTTCCCTGCGAGATTCGGGAGGTCGACAGCGGGTTTTGCGGCGTTGAGGTTCGCGGGCGGCGTTTCGACGTGCCGAAGTGGTCGCCGGAGTTGAGGGAAAACGACAGCGCAGCCGTGATGTGCCGGCCCGAGTCGCTTTCTTTGGACGCGCCAGGGGTGGGCATCGCGGACGGCGTGGTCACGACGAACGTCTATCTGGGCAACAGTGTGGAGTCGTGGGTGAAAACCGAACAGGGCGAGGTGCTGGTGCAAATCGACAACCCGGACGTGAAAAAAGTCCGAAGAGAAGGAGAAAATGTATCCCTGACCTTTGAGCCGGGTCTGGCGAAAGTTTTGAAATGATGAACGGGGGACGATTTAAACGCCTAAATATCGGTATGCTATAATGTTTTCTCAATAAAGCTTGTCTGACTATGCTTGCGTCCCATAGCCGGCGCGGTTGGGTGTCAGATTAAAACACAAGGTGGTTGGAGTGTATAGTTTTTTTAAATATCAGGAATTAAAGGATTTTTGCGAGAAAATTTTCAGTTGCTACGGGTTTGGCGCGGAGGACAGCCACACCATAACCGACGTGTTGTTGCGAGCTGATCTGTGGGGTATAGAATCTCACGGGATGCAGCGTATGGTACGCTATCACGGCGAGATTACAAGCGGAATGGTATCCGTTGACGCTGTTCCAGAAATAGTGCATGAGACGCCTGTGTCGGCGGTTATCGACGCGAATAAGTCCATCGGTCAAACAGTGGGCGTGAGGGCGATGCGCGTGGCAATAGAGAAGGCGAAAAAATCCAGCGTCGGCATGGTGTCGGTGAGAAACTCGAACCACTTTGGAATCGCGGGGTATTACGCCGACATGGCCGTGCGGGAAGATATGATCGGCATAAGCATGACAAACTCGGAGGCGATTGCCGTTCCGGTGTTTGGGCGTTTCGCCATGCTGGGGACGAACCCCATAGCCGTTGGATTTCCGGCCGACCCGGTTAATTTTATGTACGACGCTTCGACCTCCGTGGTCACGCGCGGTAAGGTCGAGGTTTTCAATAAACTTGAAAAACCCCTGCCGGACGGCTGGGCCGTGGACGCAAAGGGGCATGTGACCTATAACGCCGATGAAGTGCTGCATAACATAATCAACAAGCTGGGCGGTGGTATCGCGCCGCTTGGCGGCACCAGCGAGATGTTAGGCGGGCATAAAGGCTACGGTTTCGCCATACTGGTCGATATTTGCTCCGGCATCCTCTCCTCCGGGATGACCTCGAATTATATCGCTGTCAAACCGGGAGAAAACAACATCGCTCATTATT
>WRKN01000199.1 GCA_009778055.1 Synergistaceae bacterium | reverse complement strand
TTGAACCGGAGTAGGGGCAAGAAACGGCGGGGGGAGAATATGAAAGATTCTCCCCCCGCCGTTCCCGGGTGCGAGTAATTTTTCCAGAGGAGGAAAAATTTATAATGAAAAAAATCGGTCTGGCATTGATGGCCGTTGTGTTGATAGCTGGATGTGCCTTCTTTTTAATCAAACCGGAATCGCCGACGGCAGTTCCGGCGGTGATTCCGGCGGCAGCGCCGAGCGAGGTTACGCCGCAGCCGCAGCCAGTGACGCGGCCCACGCGTCTGACGCTGGCGACGGGGGGAACGGCGGGGACGTATTATCCCTTCGGAGGGGCCCTGGCTCAGGTGATAAGCGAGAAAAGCGGCGTAGTCTCCATAACGGCGCAGCCCTCGGGGGCGACGGGCGAAAACCTCAGCCTCATCGACATGGGGGACGTAGACATGGCCCTTGTGCAGAACGACCTTTCCCATTACGCTTACAGCGGGATCGAAATTTTCGAGGGCAATAAAGTCAGTAATTTCAAGGCTATAGCCCGTATGTATCCCGAAATAGTTCACGTCGTGGCCCAGGGAGGAAGCGGCGTGCAAAGCATGGCTGACCTCCAGGGGAAAAGGGTATCGGTAGGCGCTTCCGGCAGCGGCAACGAAGCGAACTGCCGTCAGATATTCGAGTTCTACGGCCTTTCCTACAACAACATCAGGCCGCTTTTTATTTCCTACGCCGAAACCACCAACCATTTCAAGGATCGTCAGGTTGACGCCTTCGTATACACGACGGGCGTACCCAACCCCTCCATCAAGGACATCGTTACCGAGCACGACGCGGTCTTCGTTCCCATTGACGGGGAGGAGCGCGAGGAGATCATCAAAAAGTATCCCTTCTTCACAGCCTACGCGATTCCCGCCGGCAGCTACGAAGGGCAGACCGAGGACGTGGGAACCATAGCGGTGCAGTGCATACTGATTGTGCGCGAAGATCTTCCCGAAAACACCGTCTACGCAATGACAAAAGCGCTGTTCGAGAACCTGGACGCTCTCGGCGCGGCCCACGCCAAGGGCATGGAAGTTTCGGCGGAGAAAGCGCTCGACGGGCTCACCGTTCCCCTGCATCCCGGAGCGGAAAGATATTTCAAGGAAGCCGGCGTCATAAATTAAACTTTTTCTTCCGCTTTCTCAGCGGAGAAATTTTTTTATTTTCGCAGCCGTGTTTTTAATGTGTTTTATGGGGGGAATTCTTTACGCGGTTTCCCCCATTGTTGTTGTTATTTTGTCCGACGAGAGGGGAGAGGAAAAGTTCAGATTTTATCCTCCCGACGGGCGCTTTACGATCCGTTTTCTCCATTCGTGGGCGAGAAGCCCGGTAGACGAGCTTTTTCAGGTTGACGCGGAAAATAACATTGTGCTGAAAGAAACCATTTACGAGGATTTTGGGGCCGGCTTGCCTCACGAACCCGAGCCGGGGCGTCCTATGTCTTCCATTACAGTCGAAAACGGAAAAATACACATTCGAGGCATCGACAGAATCATACCCGACCTGCAGATAAGGACGGGCCGGTTTGTAGCAGGGCACACGCTGGTATATGAAGGCAAACACGTCCCGTTCTCCAATTTCGCCGCGCCCGGCAGCGTTGTCATATTCAAAGCCCAAAGAGTAAAACGCCGTATCCCAAACTTTATGAAATATGTTGCGTTCTCTTGTCATGCCGTCTTATAATACCTTTGAACAGACATCAAGGTAAAGGAGGAATTTATATGCCTCTGTTGTCCTGTAGATTGTGCGGGAAAATTTTTACGTCGTCCGGTGGAAGGACGTGTTCGGCGTGTCATGCCCGCCTCGATAAACTGTATCCTCGTGTGCGTGAGTACCTGCGCGATAATCCCAGTGTCGGTTTCAACGTGGAAATGGTATCCGAAGCGTTGGAAGTCGATATACGCGACGTCCAGGGGCTGGTTGACCTGGGTTACCTGTCTCGCGACATAGGCAGGCAGACCGACGTCGATACGCTCAGGCGGCAAAAGCTCGCTCAGGAGTTCGAGTCCTCCCTGAAACAGATGAGGGACACGTCGGATCAGCGCGGCGATGTGGGTAAAAGTTCAGCCGCTTCCTATGGCCAGCAGCGTTACGGCGACAAGGGAAAGAAAAAATAATAAAGTATTCAGAGGTGGCGCATGTCGTTTTTATCAATTTTACATATTGTTATTTCCGCAATGCTGGGGGCGGCTTTGGGTTCGTTTTTCAACGTGGTGGCCCACAGGAGCGTGAAAGGGCGCTCCTGGTGGGGCAGGGAGCGTTCCGTCTGTGAAGCCTGTGGCAAAGAGCTGACAACCGCCGAGCTGATTCCCCTCGTGTCATGGATTGCCCAAAGGGGACGCTGCCGGGGCTGTAAGGCCCGCGTTTCCCCACGGTACATCGTGGTTGAGCTGCTGGGGGCGGCGGGGGCCGGGCTTATGGCTTGGCGATGGGGAGTTTCCTGGGCTTATATGCTTTCAATGGCGGGCTGTTTCGGTGTTTTGGTCAACGCGCTCACCGACTACGAAACCGGCGATGTTTTCGATGTGTTTCCATTGGCGATGGGTGTATGCGGTCTCGCCATACGGATTTTCGGAGGAACGGACGCCCTGCTGGACGGGGTTGCGGGCGCGGCCGCGGGCGGGGGGCTGTTTGCTTTGATAATTCTGGTTTCCCGCGGCGGCATGGGCTGGGGGGACGCCACCTTCATGGCCGGGTTCGGCGCGGTCTTAGGCTGGAAAATGACGCTGCTTGCCTTTTACTCCGGTATCATGGCCGGCGGGGCCGGCATAGCGTGGCTTATGCTGCGCGGCAAGGTGAAGTGGGGGCGCAGGGACTCCGTTCCGCTGGTTCCGTACCTGGCCGCGGGGGGGCTTTTCACTCTTATATACGGACCCGAGGTTATCCAAATCATAGCTTCGCGTTTTCAGCTTGTCTTTCTGCCGGGGTGGCCCTGGTGAACTTTGAGCAGGTATTCGACATAGGCGTGGCGTTCGCGTTGGCGTTTTTTGTAACGCGCGGGGCAATGCGCGGTTTTACGGGAGAAATAGTGTCCCTTTTGGGGCTGGCGGCCAGCGTTTTCTGCGGCTGGACGTTTGCCGGTCCCATGAGTACGGTGGTTTTGCGCTATTTCCCGGAATGGAACCCGGGCATAACCGAGCTTGCGTGCGCGGTGGCGATTTTCATGTTCGTTTCGCTGACATTCGCCGCGGTGGCTGAGTTTATGCGGCTTCTCGTCAAGGTGGCAAAACTGACGTTTCTGGATCACGTCATGGGCGCGGTGTCCGGCGCGGTGCGCGTCTTTATCATGCTGCTTTTCATTTACGGAGCCGTGTCCATTTTTTCACCCGTCGTCCCAAGCGACTGGATGAAAAACAGCGTGGCGATGAAAGGGGTCTCCGCGGCGTGGCCTTCTATTTTAAGGGTAATGACCGACAACGGCTGGATCGTTCCGAATGACGCCTAGGAAACATGTTTATATCCGAAACCGTCCTTAGTCTGCTTGAGTTCAGAAAATCTCTTTTCCATTTTTCGGAAAATTTGAGGGGAGAACTGGGGGAAAAAGCCCTGGCGTCTTTGACGCCGTGTAAAACCCTGGAGCAGCTTGAGGAGCGTCACGAACTTTTGAGGTCGTGGATGGACTGTTCCGACCGGCTTTTTGGTTACGGAGACAAGGTCATACAGTGGGACGGCGGCGCGGTTTGCGTGACGGAGTTCTTTCCGCAGGCAAAGAAAAGCGGTTTTATGAACGGCGGCGAGCTTCTTAAGGTCAGGACTTTGCTTTCGCTGTCGGCGCGGGCAAAAACCGCCCTGTCGGAGATGAAGGCCGATTACCCGGTTTTCGGCGTTTTGGAGCGGCAGCTTCGCGGTTTTGAGCCGGAAATTGAGGCGCTGGCTGTTGTGGAGGACTCGGGCAGGCTTTCCGACAACGCGTCGCCCAGGCTTGCGGAGATAAGGAGCGAGCTGGAGGGGCTGAAACGCGCGGGAAGAAAAACCATCGCCCGACTGATGGAGGATCAGGCCATCGTAAACATGCTGCAGGAGCGTTCCCCCGCTTATCGGGACGGGCGTTTCCTGCTTCTGGTGCGGCAGGAGTACATTAACCGCTTTCCGGGCCTGCTGGTGGACAGGTCAGCCTCGGGCAGCTCCGTTTACATGGAGCCGCGTACGCTCTCAGCGGTAAACAACGGCCTGATTCTGAAATCGCGGGATGAACAGGACGAGGAAACGCGAATACTGATAGAGATAACGCGCGGAATTTTATCCCGCGAGCGCGCCATAGCCGAGGCGGAGGCGGTGCTGGGAGAAATCGACCTGCTGTGCGCCGGGAGGGAAGTGGTAAAAAAACTTCGCTGGACGCTTCCCGAGCTTTCGCGTTCCGCCGGATTCAAACTGGCGGGGGCGCGGCATCCTCTTTTGAAGGAGGCGGCCGTTCCGGTGGACGTCTCCTGCGGGGGCGCGTTTAC
>WRKN01000198.1 GCA_009778055.1 Synergistaceae bacterium | reverse complement strand
GCTGTCATGTCGCCGACGATTGGGTGGTGGTGTACAAGGTTGACGGTGACAGGTTGAAACTTATGCTTGGTTGTATGGCAGGTTGTCGCCCCAACAACAAAAGGAGGACTCATAATGAAAAAACTAACTGCAATATTTGTATGTGTGTTAATGCTGGCGGCGCTTTTTGTTTCTAAAGGCGAGGCCGCCATGAGCGAGGAAGATTTTTTCGAACTGTGCGCGGAAGGCACGCCTCAGCAAATCGAGGCCGCGATTAATGCCGGGGCGGACGTGGGCGCGAAAAATAACCGCGACGTTACGCCGTTGATGCAGGCTGCCATGTATCACCATAATCCTGAGGTTGTCAGCATTCTTATCCAAGCCGGAGCGGACGTCAATGCGAAAGATGACCGAGGCTGGCTGCCGTTGATGTATGCGGCCCGGTTTAATGATAATCCTGAAGTTTTGAACGCCCTTATCAGGGCGGGAGCGGATGCGGGGGCGAAAGATCACTCTGGCGCTACGCCGTTGATACATGCTGCCAACCAAAACAGGAATCCTGAAGTTTTTCGCGTACTCATCAAGGCCGGCGCGGACGTCAACGCGAAAACGAGCGGTGGCGATACGCCGTTGATGATGGTTACTCAAGATAATCACACGGAGGTATTGAACGCGCTTATCAAAGAGACGGTGAGCGTTCTCATCCAAGCCGGCGCGGACGTCAACGCGAAAAACGAATACGGCGATACTCCGTTGATGAAAGCTGCCGGGGAAAACAGCGCGGAGGTTTTGAGCCTCCTTATCCAAGCCGGCGCGGACGTTCAGGCGAAAAGCGAAGACGGCAAGACGGCTTTGATGGTGGCTGCTAGAAGTCGAGAGGTCGGCGCGGAGGTTTTGGACGTCCTTATTCAGGCCGGCGCGGACGTGGACGCGAAAAATGACAAAGGCTGGACGCCTCTGATGGGTGCTGCCTGGTATAGCGAAGATCCTGAAATATTGAGTGTCCTTATTCAGGCCGGAGCGGACGTCAACGCGAGAAATAACGACGGCGCGACTCCGTTGATGTTGGCCGTTTTAGGGGATGAGTGGATCGAAGGTGTTCACCGAATGAATCATCTGGAAATTTTGGACGTCCTTATCCAAGCCGGGGCGGACGTTAACGCGCGTGATAACGACGGCAAGACGGCTTTGATGGGGGCTGCCCAGTATAGCAATAATCTCGAGATTTTGAGCGCGCTTATCCAAGCCGGCGCGGACGTGGGCGCGAGAAATAAAGACGGCGCGACTCCGTTGATGCTGGCAATTATAAAATATGCCGGCGACCGGAACACTAATCCCGATAGTTTGAGAGTCCTTATCCAAGCCGGCGTGGACGTAAACGCGAAAGACAACAACGGGAGAACCGCTTTGAGTTTTGCCGCGACGGAAAAAGGCCCCGAAATCGTTTCGCTTTTGCTGGCTGCCGGGGCGGACGTGTCGGAAGACGACGTGCGATTGGCGAAAGAGAATGAACACCTGAAAGACACCGTCGTTATCGAAGAATTGCTGACCGCGCTGTCCGGCAGTCGGGCGGGAGCGGGCGAGGCCGGTTACGTCCGGCTCGCCATAAAGGGAACCAACGTGAACCTGCGGCCGGGGCCGCGCGCCGCCGGCAGCGTCATCGCGCAGATGAATACGGGCGACGTTTTCATCGCGGAAAGGAATCCGATCATTAATGACGACGACGGGTCGCAGTGGTACAAAATCGTGCTTGCCGCCGACGCCGGATCAAATAAAATTTCCGCGCTCTCGGAGAAGGACTCGCGCTTCAACAATGACGCGGCCTTTGTGAGGGCGGATTTCGCGACGATTTCCCCGTTGAAAGAAGGCGACATGGAGCGCATATTGGCCGCGCGCTGAGGCGCGGTGGCGGCCCCTTAGCGCGCGGACCGCAGGTTTCACCCTGCGGGTACAGGTCGAAGCAAGGGCAGCCGGAAACGATCCCCTTGGTGGCCGTGTACACGGACGCGGCCAGGGATAACCTGCGAAGCAGGCTGGAAAGGGCGGACTGGGAGGCGACGGCCCTGGGAGTGAGCAGAGCGCACATCGGCTTCAGCGCGCTTCCGGCGGTAAGAGGCGAACTGGAGTCGATCATACGTGTAGGGGACGGCAGGGAAAACGACGGCATCCTTCCGGGCGTCATCCGCATGGACCAGGATTTCACGAAAATCTCGCTTGCCGACAGTTTAAACAGGGGAACGCCCGTTGTGCATATAGCCAGTCACTTCAAGCTGGAGCCCGGCAACATAGGCGACTCGTTCCTGCTTTTGGGGGATGGAAGACGCCTGACACTGGAAAGGGTTCACGCGGGAGCGTTCCAGTTTGGAAAAGTGGATCAGTTGACGCTCTCCGCCTGCAATACCGCCATGCATGTGGATGAGAACGCCGGAAGGGAAATGGAAGGCCTGGGAGTTGTGGCACAAAAACAGGGAGCCAGAGCGGTGCTGGCCACCCTTTGGGCGATTAACGACGAATCGACGGGAGTTTTTATGCCGCGCTTCTACACGCTGCTTCAAAGAGAGGACATGACACGGACGGAGGCGCTGCGTCAGGCTCAAGTCGAGTTTATAAGGGGAATTTTACCCAGCCCCGACAGCGTAATATCTCTCGCCGAAAGAGGGCGGAGAGTATCCGATCAGGGAGCTGGAGAGGAGCAGACTTTCTCCGGCTACAGCCATCCTTTTTTCTGGGCGCCGTTTATTTTGATGGGGAATTGGCTGTAAGCGTACAAGAAACGACAGGGTACAATAGTGTAGACGTCATCATGGTGAGGTAAGGCAATGGCAAAAGACTTGACTGCCTGCGGCACGACTCCGTGCGATCTTGACGGCGGATCGTCGTTTATTTTCGTAAGTTACGCCCATAAAGACGCGCGGTTCGTGTTCCCGGTCATAGACGGCATCAATGCGAACGGCTACAAGGTTTGGTACGATGGAGGAATTAGAATCAGCGCGTCCTGGACGGATGAAATCGCGAAGGCAGTCCAGACCTGCGCCGTGTTCCTTACGTTCATTTCTAAAAATGCGATGGAATCCGATTTTGTCCGCCGCGAAATAGAATTCGCGCTTACGATCCCGAAAAAAACTATCATTCCCGTGTATTTGGACGGCATGGACGTATTGCCGTCGGGATTGGCTCTCATGTTGAGCACGACGCAGGGCATCACGAACGAGAAATATCCCGTGGAGGTCGTTTCACGGATACTCAAAGCCCTGGAAAATAACGGCATTGCGCGGGAAGGAGAGATCGACAGCGGGTGGCGTGAAAAATTGACGTCGCGCCTGAAAAAATACAGAAAAAAATCGCTTCTTCTTAAACTTGCCGTGGCCGCGCCGGTTATCGCGGCGATACTTGTCGCAGGATACCTGCGATTATTTCCCGCTAAACCCGCCCCCTTGGAACTTCAGGCCTCGCTAATAAACGTCTCCGTCCAGTCCGACCGCCCTTCGGACGAACTCCTTTTGTCGAAACTGACGGCTCTTTTCGAGGACGGCACTCTTCCAGACTACAATCTGGTCGCGTCCTCCCTCGACAGCCGGGTGCATCTTCAGGTCGCACGCCCCTCCGCCGAGGCTGCGCCCCAGGTGTGGGTGATGGATCCCAAGGACGGCTCCCTTTTCAACCGGCAGGAAAGCCTGAAAATCCCGCTGGACGATGATAGTGTCGAGAATGGAAGCCTCGACGTTCTGCGAGGTAATTTGACACGTTTGGCGGCGCTGCGGGCTTTGCAGGACATGCCCTCGATTCCGTTCCGCCAGCTTGATCTTTTGGTGGAATACAGAATTTTCGCGAAAGTATCGGATGAAGAATGGCTGACATTGCCTGAATGGGAACGTAAAAGTATCGCCGGCCAAAGGTGGAAGCTTACAAGAACGATATCCGCCGATGAGGACGGCGACGTAAAACTCGATCCCGAGGAAAGGCTTTTGGAGATCCGGGCAGCCAACCACTCTTCGCGCTCTTTCCACATTTACGCCGTCAACGCGACGCCCGACGCGAGTATTCTTCCTTTTCTGCCATACTCCAACCTGAGGTCGACGGAGGTAAAACCAAGGGAAACCCTCACTTTCGACGAAGATGGGATTCTCCTGGAAGAGAAATGGGAATACATACGAATTATCGCCTCCGAGAGCGCCCTTGATATTCAAGGTTTATACCAGGAAGGCTTTGTAACGTATCCCGACAGGTCGGCCACGCGCGGAAGCATCCCCCAGGCCTACGATATTCTGAACGAAAACGAGCCGGCCGGCATGGGCAGATTTTTCTTGCTGGATTAATAAGGCAACCGATGGGAGGAACGGTATACGGAAGCGGCCACAGCAAATCAGGGAAGGAGCCTTACAAAATGAAAAGTTATCGCAAGGTGCTGCATTTCAACACCAAGACCCGCAGGGCTTTTATAAACATCACGCCCCAGGTATCGGCAGCCCTGGAGGAGAGCGGCGTACGTGATGGTCTCGTGCTGGTGAACGCGATGAATATTACCGCCGGCGTCTTTATCAACG
>WRKN01000197.1 GCA_009778055.1 Synergistaceae bacterium | reverse complement strand
ACCCGCTTCCTCCAGATGCAGGACTGGACAGGACCAAATAAAGGACCCGATCCGGTCTACGATAAAACGTTCACTGTGGTCGGCGGGATACCGTTTCACCAGCAGGGGAAAAACAACTGGATATGGGTCGAACACACCTTCACGGATGAAATAAAACGTCTCCCTCAAGGGGAATACCGCCTCTTCATCGAACTCGATCCCTATAATCAAATCGAAGAGACGCACGAAAAATGGGACTACAGGGTCGAGAATCTCGATCCCGGCACCAGTTCGGTCGAGCCCTACGCCTATAACCCCGGCGGTGATCCCGGCGGCAACAATATCGGCTACGTGAAGGTCGCGCTCTACAACTACTTCGATGAAGCAGAAGCCGCTTCGGCGAACAGGACGGCGGACGCCGAACCGGCGGCCGGGCTCCGCGTGAATATCGCCGACAACGGCCTGCGTCCCCTGCTGACCGGAATGGCAGTCAGAAGGGGGCTCGCCGGCGGCGTGACAATACCTTACGATTTGGAGGTTTGGTATGATGATCCAAACGCGCCGGACTTTGTTCCCGGTTTCCGCGTGGCTGTTACAATCGTACCGGATGAGGGCGGCGGCGAGCGGATGATTGCCTACGGGGCGCTGCCCGGGCTAACGAAGGACAGGCGCTACCAAATTAGAGCGAAGCTCGACGACGATGCCTTCAGATACATAGAGGAAGCGGGACGGGGAGAAATCAAGGCGCGGGTGATTGGTTCCCACGATTTTGAGCTTCAGATGCCCGAGCCTGTGCGCTTCAGTTATGACGGCGCCATCGAGGTGACAGAGGACGGCGATAAGATCGGTATCAACGTGCAGCTCACCGAGTATCCCGAACTGAGTCCCGAGACGATCATGAGCGCGCTCGCCGCGGGTGAGGAGATTCCCTTCGAAGCGGAGATCTGGTATGACGATGAGGATGCCCCGGATTCCATTCCCGGCTTCCGCGTCATAGTCTACGTCGAGCCGGAGACCGGAGGCCAGTTTGTAATTGCCGAAAGAGAGACAGGGGAACTCACGAAGGGCACAAGGTATCGATATGACGGCCAACTCACAGGCAATTTCATAAGCAACCTGATAGCCGCGGAAAAGGGAACAATCAAGTGGCAGATCGCGGACTCGGAATACGAAGTGACACTTCTGATACCCGAGGAAATACCCTTCGATATGAACGCGGCGGGCCTCGGATGCGGAACAGGATCGTTCGCCGCGCCGGGATTGCTGATCCTCCTGGCCGCGATGGCGATTCGTAGGAAAAAATTGAGAATTGAGAGTGGTGAATTGAGAAAATAATTGCTCCATAATATTTTTAACTCTCAATTATCAATTCTCAACGACAAACGCTTTATGCGTTTGTCGTTGAGATACTATTCGAGGAGTGATGATCTTGGGGAAAAAGGTGTTTTTGAATACCGTGCTTCTTTCGGCGGCGATCACGGCGCTTCTGTGGGGATTTGCCGTCGAAGCCCGCGCCGCCAACTCCCCAACACAGGCCACTATACGCGAGAACGAGAAGTACATGAGAGCGCCTTTAAACTATGCCGACACGAGAGACGCCGTGTGGGCCGACAGGGGCTTGATCCCGGGCAGCGATAGGGTTACGCCGCGGATTTTGAAAGACGACGGGACGGTTATTTGGGACATTGGCCGGTTTTCCTTCGTAAGAGGTGACATAGGAAACCCCCAATCATTTCCCCGCACGGTGAACCCCAGCCTCTGGCGGAACGGGATACTGAACAACAAACACGGGCTTTATGAAGTCACCTCGAAAGACTTCTGCGGCGAGTCCCGCTCCATCTATCAGGTGCGCGGCTTCGACGTGGCGAACATGAGCTTCGTCGAAACGGCGAACGGTTTCATCGTGGTCGACGTTCTGATGTACAGGGAATCGGCGGCCGCGGCGGTGAAACTGTTTTACAACCATATTCCGGCGGATAAGAGGGAAAAAAAGATCCACACCGTTATTATTTCGCACAGCCACGGCGACCACTTCGGAGGCTTGGACGGCGTTTTGGATAGCGGGATGACTACGCCTTCGGTGGAGATAGTCGTACCGGAAAATTTCGTTGAAGCGGCCATGTCCGAAAATGTAACGGTGGGACCTGCGATGCTGGCACGCGCCGATTCGATGTACGGGCATTATCTTTGGAAATACAACATTCCCAGCAGACAGGGCAAGGTAAACAACGGGCTTGCCATAGATACACCCACCGGCGGTACGCCCATTGCATCGGGGAACCTTATGATCACGCCAATGACGATTATCAAGGAGGACAATAAAAACAACCAAGATTTCGACGGGACGCGGGTCAAATTTATCATGGCGCAAAACACCGAATCCCCGGCCCAGATGGTGTTTTTCTTTCCAGACTTTAACTCCATCTGCCTTGCCGAGATATGCAATCAGACGCAGCACAACGTACTTACGCCGCGCGGCGCGCAGGTGAGGGACACGGTAGCCTGGTACGGAGCCCTTAACAACATGCTGGCGTGGATTGGCAATGACTCCTCCCCGGAGTTATCCGCCTGGGGGCCGCACGGCTGGCCGCGCTGGGGCAAGGACGAAGTACGGGAATATATCGAGGGACAGAGAGACCTCTACCGCGAACTTCACGACACGACCGTCACTCTGATGAACCAAGGCCACGGCATGAGGGAGGCCGCGGAGTTATTCGAGTTCCCTGAGCATGTCGCGAAGCAATGGTTCAACCGGGGCTATTACGGCGCGACCGTACACAACGTCAAGGCGGTCTATCAGAAATACCTTGGCTGGTTCGACAATAATCCCGTCAATCTCTGGCGACTCCCCGGCAAAGCCTCCGCTGAACTGCACGCGAAGTACCTGCCGGCGGGCGGCGGCCTGCTTGGAGCGGCGGAACTGGCATACAAGGACGGGCATTACCGGTGGGTGGTCGAGGTGTTGGATCATATACGCCTTGCTCCCGAAGGATGGCCCGCGTCCATTCGCCAAGCGGCGCTGATACTCCAGGCCGACGCGTTCGAGCAGATGGCTTACTCTGCGGAGAGCGGCATCTGGAGGAATTATTTTTTGACCGGAGCCTGGAGAAACCGCCTCTTCAACGGTAAGGACGACTTCAATTTAGAAAACATTAACCTTTCCTCCGCACTCCTAGGTGCGTCCAAGCCTCCCACCGAGTTCACGAAACGCGAGAACGAGAAGTACATACAAGAGCTGAATTTCAATGACGACGAAGATGCCAGGCGAGTCATCAGAGGCTTATTAAGCAATGATGTGCCGCCAAAGATCCGGGACGGTACAAAGGTCATATGGGATATGAACCCATATGTCTACATAAGCGGCGACATCAAGGAAACGGAAAAATTTCCCGAAACGGTGAACCCCAGCCTCTGGCGGAACGCGATCCTGAACAACCAATACGGGATATATGAGGTCACATCGCGTGACTTCGGCAATGGCGGCCCTCCTGATGTCCGCTCCATCTATCAGGTGCGCGGCTTCGATCTGGCGAACATGAGCTTCGTCGAGACGGAGAACGGCTTCATTGTGGTCGACGTGCTGAGTTACAAAGAGTCGGCGGAATATGCGGTGGATTATTTTTACAAATACCTCGAAGCAGAGGAAGAGGGTAAAGAAGAAAAGACGATCAAAGCCGTCATTATAACGCACAGCCACGTTGACCACTTCGGAGGCATTGAAGGCGTGCTGAACCACACGAGCGCGGATAAACCGATTAAAATATACGTCCCGGAAGGATTCACGGAAGCGGCTGAATCCGAAAACGTGACGGTAGGACCGGCGATGAATAGACGTGCCGTATGGATGTACGGATTTTTGCCCCGGATGATTGAGGATAATTCAGATCTAATTCCAGAAAGGCGAGGCCAGGTGAGCAACGGGCTTGCAATAGGTTCCGGCTCAGGAACAAGCTTTAAGGACTTACAGAACTTAAACGTAATACCAATTACAAAAGACGGTCTTCTCGAAGACGGTATTGACGGGACGTCGATCAACTTTATCCTGACGCCTCACACCGAGGCCCCGGCTGAGATGGTGTTTTACTTTCCCGACTATAATTCGATCTGCCTTGCCGAGATATGCAATCAATGCCAGCACAACGTCCTTACGCCGCGCGGCGCGCAGGTGCGAGACACAAAAACCTGGAGCGAAGCCCTTGATAAAATACTGCCGTGGGTGACCGCCGGAGGTTCTGATGCGCCGGAGTTATCCGCCTGGGGGCCGCATCACTGGCCGCGCTGGGGCGAGGATGACGTAAGGGAATATATCGAAGGACAGAGAAACCTCTACAAGGAACTTCACGACCAGACCGTCCGCCTGATGAACGCAGGCTTCCAAACGAACTCCGTCTATGACATGAGGGACGCCGCCGAGCAGTTCAAGTTCCCGGCGAGTATCTCGAATCATTGGTTCAACCGGGGCTATTACGGCGCGACTGTACACAACGTCAAGGCAGTTTATCAAAAATACCTCGGCTGGTTCAACAACAACCCCGCCACGCTATGGCAGCTCCCCGCCGAAAAATCCGCGAA
>WRKN01000196.1 GCA_009778055.1 Synergistaceae bacterium | reverse complement strand
AATCAATAACGTTCAAGCCCCCGCCCGTTGGACACCTAATTATAGTACATCGGGCGAAGCGTTTTATAAATTTTTTAATTTTGTCGAAACCGAGGAGGCGGCTTATATGCTGGTAGTTTTGAAACCAAGCGCTACGAAGGAACAAATCCAGAGCCTTATCGCATGGCTGGAAGGGCAGGGGCTTATCGTCCATATCTCCAGGGGTGAGTTTTACACTTTTCTTGGCTTGATTGGCGACACTAGCCAAATAGACGTAACTCTGCTTGAAGGGCTGGCGATGGTTGACACGGTCAAACGCCTCAGCGAGCCTTTTAAAAGCGCGAACCGTAAATTCCACCCGGACGACAGTATTATCGAGGTCGGCGGCCTGAAGATCGGCGGCCCTCATTTTCAGGTAATGGCGGGGCCGTGTTCGGTGGAATCCCCGGAACAGATACTCTCCATCGCGCAAAGCGTTTGCGCTTCCGGCGCGGCAATCCTGCGCGGCGGCGCGTTCAAGCCGCGCACCTCCCCCTATGATTTTCAGGGGCTGCACGCGGACGGCATAGAATTACTGCTGGAGGCAAAAAAACAAACCGGTATGCCTATCGTCACGGAGATTATGAACGCCAACCATCTCCCGATGTTTGAACAAGTGGACATCATTCAGGTGGGCGCGCGCAATATGCAGAACTTTGAGCTGCTCAAAGAATTGGGGATGATACGGAAGCCTATACTGCTTAAGCGCGGGCTTGCCAACACGCTTCAGGAACTTCTCATGAGCGCGGAATATATCATGGCCGGCGGCAACTATAATGTAATACTCTGTGAGCGCGGCATCCGCACGTTTGAGAATTATACCCGCAATACCCTCGACCTTTCGGCGGTGCCTATGCTGCGCGAGCTTTCGCATTTACCGGTGGTCGTTGACCCCAGCCACGCGTCCGGGATAGCGCGGTTGGTGCAGCCGATGGCAATGGCGGCGGTGGCCGCCGGCGCGCACGGCCTTATGATCGAAGTCCATAACGACCCTGCCAACGCGCTCTGCGACGGCGCGCAGTCGCTAACTCCGGAGCAGTTCGACGAGGTGTTCAAAAAAGTGCGCAGGGTGCGCGAAGCGGTTACGTAAGGAGGGAGCCCCGATGAAAACTATTACCGTTAACGTATCAAAAACCTACGAAATAACTATCGGCGCGGGCATTTTGAACGAAGCCGGCGCGATTGTCCGAAAAGCGGCCGGCGGGCAGTCGGCGGCCATCGTCGCGGACGACAACGTGTCGGCGCTCTACGGGCGGCGGTTGGCCGATTCCCTGGCGCAAAACGGCTATCGCGTCACGCAATATGTATTTCCCCACGGGGAATCATCCAAAAACGCCGAAACCTTTCTTTCCATCATAAACTATCTGGCGGAAGAAAAGTTAAGCCGCAAAGACGTAGCGGTTGCGCTGGGCGGCGGAGTTGTCGGCGATTTGGCGGGCTTCGCGGCGGCGTGTTACATGAGGGGGATTCGTTTTGTACAAATTCCCACCACCCTTTTGGCGGCGGTGGATTCCTCCGTCGGAGGGAAGACCGCCGTCAACCTTGCCGCCGGAAAAAACCTGGCCGGCGCGTTTTATCAGCCGGACGCCGTGATATGCGACATTTCGCTGCTTTCAACACTGCCGGGCGAGGCTTTCAAGGACGGCTGCGCCGAGGTAATCAAATACGGAGTTATCGCGGACCGCGCCCTGTTTGAATCCTTACGGACGCCTGTCCATACGCAACTGGAAGACGTAATAGCCCGCTGCGTGGAAATCAAGCGCGGCATCGTCACGGAGGACGAGTTTGAGGGCGGCGCGCGCAAGCTGTTGAACTTCGGCCACACCGTAGGACACGCTATCGAGCTGTTGAGCGAATATAAAATTTCTCATGGGCAGGCCGTCGCCGCGGGGATGGCAATAGTCACCCGCGCGGCTGTCCGTATGGGCATGTGCGAAGCAGATTGCCTGCGGGATGTCCTGCAGATGTTACGGCGGTATGAATTGCCGGAGAATACCCCATACGAAGCGGGCAGGCTTGCCGGCGCGTGCTTGTCCGATAAGAAGCGGGAGGGGGACGGCCTTACGATGATTTTTCCGGTGGAAATAGGAAAATGCGTTTTGAAAAAAATCCCGGTCAGTGAATTGGAAGCTGTGATACGGATGGGGCTGGAGGAATTTTCGTAAGATGAATATCCGCATAACCAAACCCATACGGGGCGGCATGGTAAGGGCGACAGCCTCCAAGTCCGAGGCGCACCGGCTGTTGATTTGCGCCGCTTTGGCGGACCGCGAAACCTTCATAGAATGTTCCGCCCGATCGGAGGACATAGACGCGACGGCGCGCTGCCTGGAAGCGTTAGGGGCTGTAGTACGGCATGAGAGCGACGGATTTTTCGTAACTCCTGTCAGTTTAAGCGCAAGCGGGCAAAACCCAAAACAAAATGAGAAGGCCAACCTTGACTGCGGTGAAAGCGGGTCAACTCTGCGCTTCCTGCTGCCGGTCTGCGGCGCCCTCGGCCTCCGGGCGTCCTTTCATATGGCCGGGCGCCTGCCCGCCCGCCCTCTTTCCGCGCTTTATGACGAAATGGCCGCCCACGGCTGCTCGCTGTCCGAGCCGGGCGGCTCGCCGCTGACCTGCGATGGCCAGTTAAAGAGCGGGACATATACTCTGCCGGGGAATGTTTCGTCCCAGTACGTCAGCGGGCTGCTGTTCGCGCTGCCTTTGCTGTCGGGAGACAGTATAATCCGTGTGACGGGCGTTTTAGAGTCGCGCCCTTACGTGGACATGACCTTGGACGCGCTGCGCCTGTTCGGCATCTCGGTTCCGGAGGAAGAAAAGCAGGTTTTTCTGATACCGGACGGGCAGACAGTCCACTCCCCCGGCGGCGTAAGGGTGGAAGGAGATTGGTCAAACGCGGCCTTTTGGCTGTCGGCAGGCGCGATTGGGGAAAGCGGCGTTACCTGTACCGGCCTCAGCCTGGATTCCCGGCAGGGCGACCGGGCCATTGCCGGACTGTTGGCGCGTTACGGCGCGAACGTCGCTTACGGTGACGATTCCGTGACGGTATCCCCCGGTACGCTTCGGGGAGTTGAGATAGACGCCGGGAACATTCCCGACCTGGTTCCGGTGCTTGCCGCCGTGGCTTCCGCCGCGGAAGGAAAAACAATTATCCGCAACGCCGGGCGGTTGCGAATCAAGGAAAGCGACCGCCTGAGCACCGTAGCCGCGTCCCTGTCGAGCCTTGGCGCGGATATTGAGGAAACAGAGGACGGTCTGGTTATCGCGGGGAAGAAGGGGGGGAAAAAGTTGACGGGCGGAGAAACGGAGTCATTCGGAGATCACCGCATAGCCATGACCGCCGCCGTCCTTTCCTCCGCGTGCGGCGGCCCGGTGACGATCCGGGGCGCGGAGACCGTCAGGAAATCTTATCCCCGTTTTTTTGAGGATTTTAAAACCGCGTTGGGCGGAGAATGTGAGGAGATGATATAACACGCTACAACGTGATATAATAAAACCACCTGGGGGGCTCAGGTGGCTCAAATCGGGGCCCGAAGTGAGGGGTGCGACCCTCACCTCGGTGAAGGCTTTAACCCATCAGCGCGTAGAGAAGCAGGTAAAGTTCGAAGATGGCTAGGATTAGCTGTATGACGGCTAAGACTAGCCTTATTTTTTTCTCCACTGCTCCCACCTCCTTTCTTGCGAGGTGGTAGACCTCGGGAATATTTTCCCCCCACGGGTATTCTATCAAAAAAAGGAGCCACGCGCGGATTGCGCCGAGGGCTTCAAAAATTTGTGCCCTTACCAGTGCAGATTCAAATTTTCTGCCGTGTCGTGGAACGCGCGGCGGTTTTTCCAGTCTTCGCGCCGCCGCCCGGGCTGGCGGGGTCGTCCGCGCGCCCTCGACGGAGACTCCGAAAAAAATCGGCAAGCGCCGTGACCCTTCAATTTCGCCCCCCCTGGTTTTAAAACCCTATAAACTTCCGCGCACATTTTTTTCAAATCTTTGGCGTGGTGCAGCACCTGCCTCGCTGCCACAACATCGACGCTGCCGTCGTTCAATGGAATTGCCTCGCCCCAGCCGTCCAATATTTCAAATTTTGTTCCCGTGGCGTTTTGTATTGCCATTATGGCTTGGCGGCCGGTAACGGCTCCATTGCCAGGCTCAAGCGCCAGAACTTGATATCCTTGCTCCGCTAACGCAAAAGACAAAATACCATTACCAGCCCCGATGTCCAAAACAACGCCAGCCGGCTTTTTTTGAGCCAAAATACGCCGAATTTCAGCGAATTCCTCGCTCTCTTTATAACGCAGCGCCGCTTCTGCCGGGTCAAATTCCAAATAAGAATCGAACATCAATTGTCGATGCCGCTCGTCTCTCAAAAGACTCAACGCCGCATTTTCATAGGACAAAAACAAATTTAGCCCGTCTCCCTCACACGCCCAATTTTATTTTCTTGCCTGTAAAATTTCCTCAGTGCCCTTATTTCGTCCGTCTCCGCCAGCGCCTTTATCAGATCCCGTTCCATAACCGCCACAGCCATTTTTATAACCGCCTTTCGTCATCTTTCCCCCAATTCTACATC
>WRKN01000195.1 GCA_009778055.1 Synergistaceae bacterium | reverse complement strand
GCGCATATTGATTTGGAATTAGAATTTGCTATAAAAATGGGTCGGGATACTACTCCAAGCCCATTTTTACAGCGTCTCCGGCATTTAGTTCCGATTCTAAGCCTGCGCGCTCAGGTCTTCCAGAGTGCGCTCGATTTCTCCTTTAATGGAGTGATAATCGACGATAGTTGTTTGGAGCAACCGGCGATCCTCTTGTTGGTTGCCGATTACCTTGCGGACATCCTCCACCGAAGGTTTCAGGACGGTCTCGATCTGTTTCTGCAACGCCAATTGCAAATTCATCACGAATTGCTCGCTCTGCGTGACGCAAAAGTCGCGTATCTCCTGACGCCAGCGAACGCGCTCGCGTTCCCTGCGTTCCTCCGCTTCTCTCATTGCCGCCGCCTTATCTTCTATTGCATCGTCGTTATTTGATCCACCGAAAATAGCTTTTAAAATTGTCGTCACGAGCTTAATGAGAGTCCCGGTGGGAATTGGGACAGGAAGAGGAGGAAACGGAAGCGGAGTCAAAATTGTTGCGACATCATCCAAAGCGTCGAGTGCCGAGCCCGAACCCGAGGAAGAGGATTTTCGGTCTCCGGAGAATTCTGCGTCGAGCTCGGCCCTCAGGTCTGGAAGAGAGATATCAGTCGGCGCTCCTTCCTTTATCGTGAGTTCCTCGATTTTTTCAAGGTTTTTGCCGATCCGGGCGGCAAAGTCATCGCGAATTCTTTCGAGGTCGCCTTGAACAACGTTCACGGCCATTTTCTGATAGCGCTCCTGCGCCTGCGCAAGTTTGTTTTGCAGCGCCTCCTCATCGACGTTCTGGGACGGTTCTTTGGGAAACGCCCCGAACATCGCGTTGGCAAGGCCGGCGCACTGTTGTTTTACGATTTCCCGCGCCTCTTTGACGAAGTTCCAGTACTCTTCGTTGATTTGACGAATTTCCTCGTTCAACTCACCTTCTTTTGCTTCCTTCGCGGCGGAAAACAGGTTCCTCGCCTCCGTGTCCAAATCGTCGAGCAGGTTTTTCAGCGCGTTGCGGAAGATAGCGAATCCGTTGACCCGCTTAATTTCCTTCTCAATATCCGCTTCGAGTTCCCCGATGTTGCTTGACCGCTCCAAACGTTCCTCTCCCTCCAGACGGGCAATCAAGGCGTCTTTCGCGTTGACTAAAATAACTTTGTATTTGTCCTCAACAGCTTTAAACCCTCCGAAGGCGCCAAGGTTCGTCAGGATTTTTATCTTGATTTCCTCGAAATGCGAGGCGAGACCGTCTTTGTCATTCAGGGCGATCAACAATTTTTTCTTCTTATCTATGATGTACTTCATTTGCTCGTAGATTTGTTTTTCCTCAAAGGATCCTTTCGCGCTTACGACAAACACAATGACATGGCAGTCGTCAAGTTTTGCGTTGCTGACTTTTTCGTGCTCGATCGGCGCCCCGATTCCCGGAGTGTCGAACAACTCGTAGGTGCTCCACGGGTAAGACCTGGTTTCGTAGGTTGTCGGAACATCCCCGACCTCGGCTATGGACTTGCCGATAATGGCGTTAAGCAAAGTGCTTTTTCCGGCGTTATAGATGCCGTAAAGCATGATACCGGGTTTTGTTTGGGAGTGAAGTTCTTTCAGTTTGCCGTCGTGCTTCGACAATACGCCCGCCAGCTCGGGGCAATATTTTTCTTCGTCTTCTTCCCTTAGATATGGGGCAAACAGCGCCGAAAGCTTTGTGTGATAACTATTGATTTTTTCCTGATAATCCGGTAGTCGCATGGAGATCACCCTTTCAATTGTTCATGGATTATGTTTTCAATACTTACAAAAACCAAGCATCATACGCCGCTCCAATTCTTCGGCGCGGCGTAAAAACGCGTCTCGTGACAGTTCGCAGCTTTCCGCCGCCTCCAACACGGTTTGGCGGCCGGAGCTCGCTACGAGGGCTTCGTACAATTCGGCGTCGATTGCCATATCCCCGCCGAAACTTTGCCCGTTTTCGACGCGAGGCGGGCAAGTTCGCTGCGGATGCCAATCGTCCAGTTCCTCCGCAGGGACGTCGCGGAGATGTCGGATAGCCCCGTCAAGGCGGAGCGCGCAAAACTTGCGAATTCGGTCTATCAGGTAAAGCTCCTTACACCACCTGGACCAATGGCCGTATTTCCTGAGCGGCAGGAAGCACTTCATGGCTCTTTCCTCCGAAAGACGAGGGGCCAGGGAGGAAATCTTCTCCTCAAAAGCCCTGCCCATCTCCGCCTGCAAGCCGGACAGGCGCTCGGGGGACAGATCGCCGGAGCGAACCACGGGATAGTCCGTTACGGAGGTCATCGAGCGTGGGTCGATAATTTCCAGCCCGAACTTATCCGGGCATTTCGTCATAGCCGTTCCGGGCAGGGGCCAGAAATAAATCGCGTTCAGTTCCAGCATCCCCGCTCCGCCTTCGAGTAGGCTTAAGCCGAACTGTTTTGACTGGGCCGCAGTTTTTTCCGACTCCAAGGCTCCCCCAACGATAATGTTGCCGAACATTTGCGAAAGCCCGGCGTCCGCGCAGATTTCGACGGCTTTTTCCAACATTTCCGGCGTAGTTCCTTTATTGTAGGCCCTCAAAACTTCCGGCGAGCCGGATTCGACCCCTATCTGCAGAGAACAGAGCCCAGCCTCCAGCATTAGGGGCAGAGTCTCGGGACGATCAACGATCATGGCTGGGTGCGCCTCGGCGAACCATCCAAAATCGCGTTCTTTCCTGAACGAGGAAAGCTCTTCGCAAAAATGGCGCAGACGCTTCGCGTCCAGGGTAAACGTGTCGTCGGTAAAAAGAAAAAATCGGATGCTGGGGCGCTCTTCGAGCACCTGCCGAATTTCCTCCATCACGTTTTCCACGCTGCGCCGGCGAACGACCCGCGTGTTGCCCCCCTCGTAGCAGAAGGCGCATCGAAACGGACAGCCTCTTGCCGTGATAAACGCTGCGGTGTCCCGGCGAAACCAGGGGTTGAGGCTCAGTTTGGGGTCGGGAAAGGGCAGTGCGTCCAAATTTAGAATTGGTTCCTGATCCGGCGTCCGCACCGCTTTTTCGCCGTTCATGAAGGTGATGCCGGGAATTTCCTCCAGGCTGCCGGTTCCGTCAACGTAAAAATGCATCAGCGCCAGCAGGGGCAGCTCGCCCTCTCCCCTCGCCACAACGTCCGCCTCCGACCGCGCGAGAAAATCCCCGCCCAGCGCCACGGCCTGCGGCCCGCCGACCACGACAGGGACGTTCCATCGCTTCTTGACCATACGCGACAGTTCTTCGACCTCGATTTGGTTCTCGTAGTCGCAGGAAAACCCAATCACCTTCACGCCGAACTCCATCTGCTCCTCCAGCATGGCCTCGACCTCGTGGGCGTACCCCGCGAATGCCCGCGCCGAATGACCGTTTTGCTCGATGAAGGATGCCAGCAGGTGTATTCCCAGCCAGTCACCGTTGAAATTGCGCTCCGCTTCATATTGCCTGTAGGCATTTATTATAAGAAGCTCATACATCAGCCGATCCGCGCCGGTTTTTTGCCAGCTCTTCGCGTGCCGCGATCCAGACATCCAATTCGTTCTTCAGTCTGCGTTTCTCCCGCAGAAGAGATTGTTGAAACAAAAGCGTCCCTTCCGTTGAGAGCCAGGCGAAAAAGTCCCTGCGCGCCGAGCAGAACTCCGCGTCTGGAGTTTCTCCCTCGATCGCCGGGCATCCGCCGTTGCACCACGCCCGGACGGAGCATCTACCGCAAAGCCCGTCAAGCCGTTTTCCGCGCCCGATCAGGGCAAGCCGCTCTTCGCCGCATAGAAGCTCGGAAAGCGAGGACGTCAGGATGTTGCCGTAACGTATGCCGGATCTCCCGCAGGGCCCTATCCCTCCGTCGGGAAAAAGAGTGAGAATGGAACGGCCGCAGGCGCCGTTGAACGAGCACTCGGTCGCCGCACGGCCCCAAAGCAGACCCTCCAGCATCCAGGCGAGCGGTTCGATCCGGATGTCGACGGACGACTCGGAAAAAAGCGCGAAAATGTCCCGTAAAAATTGAAAGTACGCTCGCCGGGGGAGAGCTTCCGTGCCGCGCCCGCAGGCAAAGAGAGGGTTGAAACGAACCGGCAGGCCCAGCTCTTCCGCCCATTGGGCTGTTGCCGGAACGTTGAGCACATGCTCCTCACGGACGACACAGAGCAACGAAACGGCGAGTCCCGCGTCCGCCATCTCTCGAACGTTTTGGACGACGCGCTCGTAAGAGGACGCCCCGTCCCTTGTGCGCCGAATGGAGTCATGCAGGAACTGCGGCCCGTCAAGCGACACTCCGGGGGCAACGTCGAAACGGAGAAGGCAATCCCGCCACTCCGCCGATACGTCGAGGCCGTTGGTCTGTATCATCGTTTTTATCGGATGTCCTTTTGATTCCAGCTTCGCGGCGAACGCCAGTTGTACCTCCTCGAACAGGGCGGCCGGAAGAAGCGTCGGTTCCCCGCCGTGCCAGAGCACGTTGACCGCCTCGCCCTCGTCAAGCGCCTCGGGCAGTCGATCCAGCAGGGCCTCGACTGTTTTAAGCGTGATCGTCCCCTCGCCGTCACCGCAGTCGTTCGAGCAATAGCGGCAG
>WRKN01000194.1 GCA_009778055.1 Synergistaceae bacterium | reverse complement strand
TCATCCCGCCTATTTGAAGGAAGCGTTCCCCCGCGTTTTCCGCGCCGCCGCCATCCCCGGCCCGGACACGCGCAACGGTGGTTTTTTTGCCGCGGATTTCTACGATCCGCCCTTCCGACAGCCCCAATGCCGCCATGTCTGTGGAATCCATACGGGCAATACCCTTGTGCGCGTCATCGGGACGGGCTTCTTTTACCTTGAACACTTTTTTTAACCTCCCCGCAGTCCCACGGGCCGACAAACCGAAAACAAAGCCCCTTTAACGGGGCTTTGTTTTTCGGTTCGTCAATCCTTCGGCGTAACCGTGTGTCATTTAGCGCGGCATTACCTCTCCCATCCAATAATAACCCCACTGGGCGGCTTGTTGAGAGAGTACCGGCATGTCGGCTTCATACCAGATGAAGCCGTGTTGTTTTACCTGTCTCGTAAGGGTGTACAGGTTGTTTCTCAGCACCCTGGCGGGGCGCTGTCCTTCACGCGCAAGCATTTGATGCCAGCTATGGCCGTTCCAGGCGTAGATCACCTTGGGGGAATTGCCGCGCCACGCCACGGGGATGTTGACCCTGTGCAGAACTCCTATACGATCCACGCTGTCTTTCCACCTGCCCAAAGCCATGAAACGGCCGTTGAAAAGCCAATCCGGCATGTAGGTGGACTGCGAAGGCAGCTTGCCCGCGGTTATCAGCGGCGGCTGCGACACCAGTTGCGGCGTGTTTGACACCGAAGAAATCTGCACGGGGTTCATATAGGGAACCAAACCCGCCATCGAAGGGACGACGGAACCAACCACATAGTGGGTAGGTATCAGGTTAGGCCCCGCGTATGTACCGTACACCCACACCCCGTCTTTGTTCTTGTATACCGGGTATCCGTCGAAAGTGGCGTACCAGCCTTCCGGCATGTTGTAGGGTTTGTAGACGTAAAACCTCATGCCCGCGTACGACGGCTGGCTGACAAGCACCGGTTCCGCTATGTAGAGCCTGGCCTCGGCCGGTACACAGCAGGCCGGGATAATCAAAAACGACATAAAAAGCAGATAAATTTTTTTCATAATCATAAATACCTCTTTCGTTGCGTAGTCTGGACGCCTTCAGCGCGGAGGCTCAGGAGGAATATATACCGGCTGTTCGGTGAAATCCGGCGGCACGTACACCGGCGGCTGAATCGCGTCGCCGGGGAAGGAGGGAGCCAGCGGCGGGACGTAAACCGGAACCTGCGGCAAGGTGGGGTCGGCATACGGCCTGCTTGGGCGTGGAGTGGATTCCGGCGCGCCGGGCGGCACTATAACAACGTCCTGGTCTCCCGTTTCGACCGGGTAAACCCTGGCGGGGCGCAATGGATCCCACAGGGCCTTGCGGTCTCCGCCGTCGTCCGGGTAGGCTACCACCCGCGAAAGAGGAGGGAAAGCCGGATCCAATTCCAGCGCCCGCGTGAAAAAAAACTGCGCTTGCTGATATTGGCCGACTTTATCGTGCGCCATGCCGAACCAATACCACGCGTATGGGTTCCCGCGCTCCTCCTGCACGGCTTTTTGCAGCCAACGGCGAGCGTGTTCGTAACGCTCTTGTTCCATCATCCGTATTCCCATTTCCAGCGAACTGGGCTGCGGCGGTTCGGGCTGAACCGGCTGTGTGTCGGTTCTTGCCGGCGTCCTTTGAGGGGCGCGCCTGACCGGAGCCCTGCGCACGGACCTGTTCATAGGGGCAACCGCAGGGGGAACATCGGCGGAAATGTTGCCGTTGGCGCGCGCCTCCGCCGCGAAAACGAACAAAGCGCAAAAGAAAAGCACGAACGTCACAATCACACGCAACCGCAAATTCGTCATGGCGTCTTCGACTCCCATTTCATCTCAAGCATTTCCGGCCTGTGGAACTTCATCACCAGGTCCGTAAGCTGTATAGGTTCTTTCCTGTTGTCCCGGATTACCCGCACTACGGCGGTGCGCTCCTGAAGGTCGGTCACCCTGACTTTGCCGATACTCGCCGGAATGACGGCAACGGGGTTTTCAGGGTCAACCGACACGTAAGTGTCGCTGCGCACCACTTCCAGTACGTCTCCCACCTGAAGCGCGTCCTCACGCCCCATTGATATGACGTACTTCCTGTTTCTGCGCGTGGAATCGGCGGTAGGGGAAATTATGCGCCCGACGTTTATGGGAAAAGGATTGAACGGAGGCGCTCCCGCGTCGTACATTTCCGGGTCGTTACGCTTCAAGGCTATGGAGACATGCGCCATAGATTCGCGGTAAGCGTCTTTTATTCCGTTTTTGATGGCCTGCCAGTGTGACGTGCCGGCAAACTGCTGCCACGTCGGGCGGCTCATCTGCTGCCCCTTGTACGGGACCTTGGTCAGCCCCAGCACGTCCATGCCGCCGAACGGAAGCGATATTACCTTCTGATCTATCCAGAACAATCTGTCGTCGCCGGGGTCGAACGTATAACGCCTGTCTTTGCCGGCGGCCACACGCGTGGCAAACGGGTCGTCTTCCGACGCGTCGAAGATTTTGACGCGGAGTTTAACGCTGCCCGTTTCCACCTTGCCGAGCACCTCGCGTTCCTTCAGTACAGCGCCGTAAAGCTCCAACTGAACGGCCATGTCATCCGGGCGATAGGAGCTGTCCAACCATCGGTTCATGCCGGTTTCGTCCAGAATCGTAACATCCACCATCGCCGAATCGTTGAAAAGCGAGGCCAGATATTCCGTCATCCTTTGCTCAAGTACGCTGTATGGGTAATATTTGCTCTCCCACACCTGTATGTCCGTGTGGTTTTCCGTCGGAAACAACACTACCGACAAACGGCGCTGATCCAAAGCGGGACGCGCGTCCGCGCCGGCAGCCAGCCCCATGAGCAAGAGCGGCAGCATAACGCACACCGCACGCTTAATTTTAACCATGCTGAAGTCACTCTCCCTGCAAATACGAAATAAAAAAACCTCGCGCCTCTTTTCCACCTTTTTTCTTTATCGGTATTCCATCCCCAATTGCTTACACACATGTCTGTAAATTCGGAGGATAGCGGAGCATACCACAAGCGTCGCGGGCAGCGACAGCGCCCATTTGACGCCTATAGGAATATCCAACGGCTTCAGCAGGCACAGCATAGGCATGAGAACAATCATGTGCAGCCAGTATATGCCGTAAGAATCTCTCTCAAAATTTTTGGCGAGTTTGCCAAGTTTGGCGAGGCGGCTCAAGGGCCGCCGCGGCCTTACAAAAAACGCCCCCAGGAAAATCGTCACGGATACAGCCGCCATATTATATGTAAGCGTCTCCGACACGAGTTCGTAAAGTTCCCCGCGCCCGGGGGAAATAAAAAATTTGAACGCGAGCAGGAGCGCGGATGAAACGGCCGATATCGCGCCCCACGCAAAGACGTTCGGCGACCAGCCCGCCGACGTGAACCAGCCGGCTTTCCAGGCGTGGCAGCCAAGCGCGAAAATCCCCGCGTATCCGACAACCCTCGCGGGTTGAAAGTAAAGTATATAGCCGACATTCAGCCACTCCACAGCCGGTTTAACGTACCTGCCGGACAGGTAGTAAGTCAGCGCCGACACGGCCCAAAGACCCGCCAGCAGCGCCCACGGATTGAAGCGGGGATTTTGGCTCCCGGCGGCCACGCCCGCTCTGGCGGCGACGGCTAACCCCGCCATGAAGACAAACAATACCCCAAGAAACCAATATGGCCCCTGCTGGTAAAACGGCCCCAGGAAATAGCTTGTGACGAAAGTACCCGCGTCCGGCGGAGGGTAACCCAACGCCACAGCCGTGGCAAGCGCCAGGAACGGCGCCACGAAGATTACGCCCAGCGCCCAGGGTACGCCAATGCGCAGCAGTTTATCCTTCAAGAACAAAACTTTGCCTTTTTTATTTAACGAAGGAAAAGCGAAGTAGCCGGACAGGAAAAAAAGCGCGGACATTGGGAAAGAGTCCAGGAACACAACCAAAAACGCGAACCAAATGCTTCTGCGGTCATCCAGCACGTACCACCAGGGCGGCGCGTACTCCATGTAGGTCATGGCGGAGTGCAGCGCGATCACGAGGAACACCATGAAAAACCTCATCGAGTCAAACCCGGTAATTCTTTCCTTTGCAGGCTCCATCTTCATCACCCCTTCATCGGCTTCTTCCGGTCAATGCGCGGCGCGTTGATTCTACAATATCCATATTTTTGAGTAAAGCGCCATGTATAACCAATCCAATTGAACATGCCGCTTAAGGATTGAGCAGGTCATGACAGATTATCAAATGCGAACTATTTTACGGAATTTCAGAGCTGGCCGCGCTCGGCGAAGGGAAACTTGATGATTTACTGGATGAACCGGAATAACGGGGGAAGTTGGAGGTTTTTCGAAAAGCCTCCAACTTCCCTCTCTATTTCAGAGCGTTTTTATTGACGTATGGACGGTGATTTTCTCCTGTTCCCGCGCGCGCCCGGCGTAACCCAAAAAACCAAAAAAGCCAACAAAGTCGAAACCAAAATCATAGAATTACACCCGCCGCCGCCGGGCGTTTGCGGGTCGGGCTTATCGGGATCGGGAGGATAGACGGGATCGCTGATGATATTTATGCCGCCGTCGTTGTTGACCCTGATGATATAACCGTTGGGGAGAGGG
>WRKN01000193.1 GCA_009778055.1 Synergistaceae bacterium | reverse complement strand
CATCAGGATGCCGACCTTTACCCACATGACGACCAGGGCCGTTCCGCCGAAGCTGAGGAAGGGCAGGGGTATGCCGGTAAGCGGCATCAGTTTCATGACCCCGCCGAGGTTGATGAACATCGGAAACAAAACGGACACCGTGACCCCCCAGATAAGAGCGGACATGTAGGGATCATTGCAGCGCCTGTAAAGAGTATAGGCTTTGAAAGTCCAGAAGGCGTAAAGCAGGATGATGAAAAGCGTTCCCGCCAGTCCGAACTCCTCGCCTATTGCCGGGAAGATGTAATCCGTGTGGGCCGCCGGAAGGTAATTCAGCTTTTGCAGCCCCTTCCCTACGCCTACGCCCATGATTCCCCCGTTACTGAAGGCCACAAGCCCCTGAATGATTTGAAATCCCTTGTCCAGCGGGTCGTCCCAGGGATTGAGGAAAGCCAAGAGACGCCTCATGCGGTACGGCTCGATGTAAATCATGACAATAAACACCAAAGACAGGAACAGGCCCCCGAGGAGAGGATATTTCCATCCCCTGTCCACCACGTGCATGGACATACATATGGCAAACACAAGTATTATGCCTCCCATGTTGGGCTGAAAGAAAAGCGGGAAAGCCGATATAACAGCCACATGTAAAGTCGGCTTCCAAAAACATTCAAAACCCTCGCGCCGGGAGGCGGCGAGACGGTCGGCCAGGAACAGCGGGATCCCCAGCGTCAAAATTTCCAGCGGCTGAAATTGAAACCCCGATAAATTCAACCATCTGCGCGCGCCGCCGACCTTCACTCCCAAACCGGGGAAAAGCGTGCCAAAAGTCAGCAGCACGGTCAGGAACCAAAACAGCCAGCTAAAGCGGCGTATCAGCGACAAAGGCACGAGGCAGCAAAAATACATGAGCGTCATACCCAGCCAGAGAAACTGGAGCTGCCTGAAGGCCAGCCAGTAGAACGCTCCCCCGCCCGCAGGGCCGCTTCTCGAAGTCAGGGAGGCGATCATCACTATCCCGCCAAGGCTTAAAACCAGCGGGACGGCCCATATGTGCCAGTTGCCGCTGGGCTGATAATCTTCGCGCTCGGCCGCCAGCTCGCTTTGACTGCGTTCCAATCCCCGGAGGACGGCCGGTTCAAGCCTCCATGTCTCTGACGACTGCACAGAAATGCTCTCCTCTTTCCTGATAATTTTTGTACATGTCCCAACTGGTGCAGGCCGGGGAAAGCAGCACCACCATACCCGGGGCGGCAAGCCCGCGGGCTTCGAAAACCGCCTCCTCCATGCCGCCGGCCTTCGATATGGCGTTAAATCCGGCGTTCTTCAAAGCCGTTTCTATCCGATCTTTTTCTTCCCCTATCAAAACGGCGGCGTCGGCCTCGCGCTTGACCGCCTCGGCCAAAATTCCGTAATCCTCTCCTTTGCCCTTGCCTCCCAGTATGACTACTTTGCGCCCTTTTATCGAGGTCATGGCCGTAACCGACGCCGCCACGTTGGTCCCCTTGGAGTCGTCAACGTAGGTTACGCCGTTCACAGTTCCCGCTAACTCGCAGCGGTGCGGCAGGGGACGAAAATCCGCCAGGATATTTTTCACTTCAGCGTCCGGGACGCCCGCGCCGAGCAAATGCGCGGACGCAAGAGCCATAGCGGTATTTTCAAGGTTGTGATTCCCTAAAAGCGATGTGTCGCCGTATCGGAAAAGAAGGCGTTCTTTCCCCTCCAGCCGCAGAACCGCGGAGTCCTTCCCCATAAAGATTTTCCCCGCCGCCGCGCTTTCCGAGTGTTCATCCCAGCTAAGCACAACGGTTCTCTCGGGGTTTGCCACCTTCAGCGCCTCGTAGTCCCTGTGCTGTATTATGCCCCACCCTCCTCTGTCTTGAAGGGAGAGTATCTTTGCCTTGGCCGCCACGTATGCCTCATAGCTCCCATGCCAGTCTATGTGGTCGGGGGCCAGATTGGTCACGACGGCAAGGCTGCTTTTCAGCTCGCGCGCCCAATGGAGCTGGAAACTGCTCAACTCCAGTACTATGTAGTCGAAAGGCTCCCCGGCGAAAAGCGGCGACGCGTCTCCTATGTTGCCTCCCACGCCTGTTTTGAAACCGGTTTTTTGAAGTATGTGCCCGCAAAGCGCGGTAAGCGTGCTTTTACCGTTGCTTCCCGTCACTCCCGCCACCCGTCCTTTTATATGGGGGACGACGAAATCCAGCTCGCCGATGACCGGTAAGCCGCGCCGCCCCGCCTCCAGAACGCAGGGGGCGAAAGGCGGAATACCCGAACTCAGCAGCAGGGCGTCGGCCTCGAAAGCGCGTTCCGTGTGCCCATTGACCTCCCAGCCGACGCCTGCGTTTTTCAATTGTTCCGCGACATCGGGCGCTATTACGCCCCTTTCTTCCGATACGTAGACCTGAGCGCCCAGGCGGCGCGCAAAGAGAGCCAGAGCTGTTCCGCTCACGCCCCCCCCGATAACGGTAAAACGCTTCATATCGCTTGTCTTCATCTTCCGAGTCCCCACATGGAAACGCACAGGGCGGCGGTCAACGCGGCCCCCGTTGCGTGAATCAGCAAAAATCGCATGGTAACGGTCGTTTCATCCCAGCCCATGAGCTGGAAATGATGGTGCAGCGGCGCCATCCTGAAAATTTTCCTGTCGAATTTCCTGATAGATATTATCTGCGCGGCGGACGACAGCAGCTCTACGCCGAAAATGAACCCGGCGGGAATCAGGGCTATTGCCATGCCGCCGCTAACGCATATGGCGACCAGCGCGCCGCCCAGGAAATGCGAGCCGGCGTCGCCCATGAAAATACGCGCGGGGCGGACGTTATAGAAAAGAAAACCCGCGGCCGTGCCGAAAAGTATGGCAAACCGGCTGAACCAAAGCTCCGGAGCCGGGAGCGTCACGATACCGGCAAGCGTGCTCAGCGTGCCCAGGGAAATGAGAAAAGCGCCGCCTGCCAGCCCATCCAGGCCGTCCGTCACGTTGATGGCGTTCATCATGCCGGCCGCCGCCAGGACAGCCGCCGGAACGAGGAGCCAGTCAGGGCAAGCGAGTCCGGGCCACAAAAAGAGCACGCCCCGCGACCTCGCCCAAAATACCCAAACCGAAGCGACTGTCAACTGAACGGCCAGCTTGCGCATACTGGTAAAGCCCTCGCTCGATTTTCGGGTGAGTTTTATAAAATCGTCCGCAAACCCTATCAAGCCGCACGCTATCGGCAGCGACCAGAAGAACAGCACCTCCGAAAAGAACGGCGCGTCCGAAAAAGCCTTAGCCACCAGGGCGGCAAGCGCGATGAGGATAAAAGCCACTCCCCCAAGCGTCGGCGTCGAACCTTTTACGTCGGCGTCTATCCCGACTCCGTAACTTTTCTGAACCTGGCTCACGTGCAGGCGAAGCTGCAAGCCGATCAAAAGACGCGTCAGCGCCGCCGCCCCTGCCAAACTCAAAACGCCGCCGAGAACCGCGTACCCCATTTTATTTAGCCAGCCGTATCCATTCCTCCACAGCGCCGGCGTCGCTGTAGGGGATTTTCTGGTCTTTTATCGTCAGAAATTTCTCAGGCCCCTTGCCGGACACGACCAGAACGTCCTCCGGCCCTGCTATGCTGAGCGCGGTGGCTATCGCTTCTTTCCTGTCCAGAATGACCCTGTACTTTACCTTTTTGCCCGACTCTCTGCTTCTGTTCTCGATACCCTGAACGATGCTGTCCGCAATCGAGGCCGGGTCTTCGTCGCGGGGGTTGTCCATGGTGACCAGCACGAGGTCGGCCAACGAAGCCGCAATCTCACCCAAAGCCGGGCGGTTGGACGGATAGCGCCCGCCTCCGTGCCCGAAAACCGAGATCAGCTTGCCGGAACAAAAATCGCGCGCCGCCGACAACACGTTGCGCAGGGCCTCCGGGGTGTGCGCGAAATCTATGACGCAGCAGGCGCCGTTGGGGATACGATGCCTCTCAAGCCGCCCCGGCACCTGAGGGATTCCGACCACGCCCCGCGCTATGGTATCGTCGTCGAATCGCCCCCTCAACGCCGTTACCGCCGAAAGCACGTTCGCCACGTTGAAACTGCCGACCAATGGGCTTGTAAGCGCCAGAGGACGATTGGCCTTCGCCTTATTTCCGCCCGGCTCGCCGGAGAGCAACTTGAACGAAGAGCCGTTTCTGTCCATCCGCAGGTCGTAAACCTCCGACATGGAAAACCCCCTCGCCTCCGGGAACTCTTTTAAAAGGCGCGCGCCATACGGGTCAGCGGCGTTTATGACGGCCGAACAGCCCTCTTTTGCGTTTTTAGTGAGTTTAGCGAGTTCGGTAAGCTCATTGGGTTTCGTTAATTTAGTGAATTTAGTGAACAAAAGGCGCTTGGCCTGAAAATAATTTTCCATGTCTTTGTGAAAATCCAGATGCTCCGGGTTGAGGTTCGTAAACACGGCCACGTCAAACAGGCAGCCGTCAAGGCGTCCAAGCTGCAGACCGTGGGAGGAGGCCTCCATGACGCACGCGCCGCACCCGTTTTTCACCATGGCCGCCAGTTGGCGCTGGACGTCGCAGCTCTCGGGCGTGGTTCTCTCCGCGTCCACCTCCCGCGCGCCGTCGCTCTCGACGATGGTACCGAGCAGTCCCGTTTTTATCCCGGCGGCCTGCAGGATGCTGCGCAGTATGTACGTGGTGGTGCT
>WRKN01000192.1 GCA_009778055.1 Synergistaceae bacterium | reverse complement strand
TAGTGGATAGGAAAGGCAAAGGCAAAGGCAAAGGCAAAAGCAAAGGCAAAAGAGGGCGGCAGGTTGCCGCCCCTACATCATTTTGTATTTTTGTCCTGCGGGACGTCCGGAGGCCGTCCCCTACGATCTACTGACTAACTACTCCGCTCACAGGCTACAATGTTTTTTAATTGTGCATTGTGAATTGTGAATTGTGAATTGCCTTTATTTCCGGCGTTTAATAGCAAGCAGCCCAACGGCCATTAGCATTGCGCTTGCGGGGATGGTGTTGCAGCCGCTGCTGCCTTGCGGTTGTCCCGCTTCGCCGGGATTCGTATTTTGTCCGGGGGTTGTCCCTGGATTTGGGTCCGTGTCCGGATTAGGATTCGTCCCTGGATTTGGATTCGTGCCCGGGTTGGGGTTTTGTCCGCCGGTTTGTTCTTCGGCGGTTTGTTGCTCGGCCAGCCACAGGCGTTCTCTGAACCTTCCGTCCATTAGGCCGTCGTATACCCTCAGCAGCCCGTCCTCGAATGTCACGGGGCCTTCGTAACCGTCCGGCGCCGTTCCGTCAATGAGCAGGAAGTTCAGTACCGCCAATAGCTCGCCCGTCGCGGTGTCCTGGAAGAACTCAAGCGTTCCCATGCGTATTGCTTCCTCCACTGTCAGATACTCTATTTCGTCCCCGAACAGGTCTATAGTGCGTTTTCCCGCGTTATCCGGCAACTGAAGCAGGATTTTGCAATACTCCGTCATGAGCAGCGACGGGTCGCTTATTACGCTGTCATGCGCGCCGGCGCCGATCACTCCGCGCGGCACGATGAAGATCGCCTGCATCGGAATATAACGCTGTCCTGCGGGATAGCCCCTCGAAGCCTCTATGTCGGCCTCGGAGCCATGCCGCCCTCCGGGTATCCTGATTCCAAGGGGCGCGGTGGGGCTTGCGGAATCTGCGGGAACGAACGCCGCGCTTTTTACCGCGAACCAGTTAAGCGGAGTTCCGCCCGTCACGGAGTCATACCCGTTCGGCAGCGCCGCCAGAATCGAGAAGAAGTTCGTCTCCCCCGCGCTGAGCGGCTTAAGAGTTCCCTTATTCCTGAACATGGCCGACTCGAACAGGTCGGGGCCTTGCAGGACGCGGGTTCCAATCTTTGTATCCCCGTTCAGGCTTGCTTCGTTCAGCGAGCTGAATAAAGCGGACGAGGCAAGCGCCATTGACGCGGCGGCGGGGCTCGTGTTGTAGATTTCGACGATACAGGTCGCGGGGGCCCAGCCCTTGCTGTCGTCCAGCGTCACTTGCAGTTGTACCGCTCCCTCGTTTTGGGGTTTTACGTAAATATAAACGTTTTCGCCGTTCACATAGAAGCCCTCGAATGAAATCTCGTCGGGAAGCACGATTATGGGCGCGCTGGGAACGGCGGCGTTTGCGCTCCGCATTGCGGACATAGCGGTTGAGCCGGGCAGGACGGTTATCTCCTCTTCGATGTGGACTACCTTCAACAGCGTGTTGGTAGTTCTGTCAAGCGGTATGCGGTAGAGCGGCTGCTCGAACATAATGCCGATGTTGCGCGTGAGCGGCGTGACCCGGACGTCGCAGGACGCTGTGAAGGATACGTCCTGGAACTCGACAGTGACGCCTACCTCCGTTGTCCCAGCCGACGCGGGGCGGAGCCGGATGCTTCCCGCCGAGGGAGTCCCTTCCGACGTGTCCACTCTTAGAATATTTTCATTGGCGATGTTCCAGTTGTAAGTATACTGATCGCCGCTGTCGGGCACATAGCACTCGATACTCATCAAACGCGCGCCTGAATCGAGTCCGATGATGAACTCCGTCTGCCCTTTGCCGCCGGCGATGAGGCTGGTCTGATTGTTGAAATCAAACCGCGTCAGCCCGGTCAAAGGCGAAATAACCACGACATCAAGATAATCCGATCCAACGTCCTCAAGGGTCACCGTAACCCTCGCCGTTCCGGGATATTTGCCAACGAGGGTAACAACGCCGTTTTCGCCCTCAAAGGTTCCGCCTTCGATTTCAACGATGTTGCTGTCGCTTGTGCTCCAGCTTATTATTGAATTGAAATTATAGTTGTAATCCTTGGGCGAGTAGTCGAAGCTGACCCTGACGAGCTGTCCATCGCCGCCCGCCACAAGCCCCATCTCGGTGTCAAACCCCGCTATTTCCAGATCGTAGACCACGGGCAGATCGGCCATTTGAACCTCCACCGAACCGACGTCCCTGATGGAACCGGGTTTTATGTCGTCGGGGCGTATGAATCCGCGCTGGTCAACGTCCGGGCCGGTCGCCCCCGCGCCGTCCTTCAGCCTGCTGCCCAGTTGGAGCATAGTAACGGGGGTCGGAGACCTGAAGGCCGCCGTCTCCAACTGCGGGTCGTTGGTGTTATTTCCGGCGGTCAGGAACAGGGTTTGGAGAGATGCCGCGCCTTTTGCAAAGTCCGTGGCGTGCGCGCCGGACGCGGGCAGTTCGTTGAACATGTTGTACCCGTTGCTGGTTATGCGGCTCCATTGGGCGGCGTCCGTCCCCATGAGAACCACGGAGCCTCCGACCGTCGCCGTCGCCGTTCCACCAAGCAGATTCGCGTCACCCAGCAGCAGGGTGCTGTGCAGAATGTTGGCTTTGACGCTACCTGTAAACATGGTTCCGGTGCTGGTGTCCGGGACGACAAGGACGGTGCTGTTAGTCAGGTTCAGCGTATCACCTGTCCCTCCGGAGGAGAGCAAGGCGTTGTTTCCCCTTACCGTCACGGTACTTCTGTCGACGTTCATCGTTGGCCCAAGTGGTAAATGTGAATTCATTAACAAGCGTCCCGAACCATCTATATCGACGGAAACGCATTCCAGATTCACCGACCATGGCGATACTCCTCCATACTCGTACAATCCGTTCTCACTATCTATCCAAATTTCGCTGGAAACGATATGAAGATCCGGCGGACCCGTAAACAATACACGTCTGATCGCGCAGTCCTCCAAATAGAATTTTCCGCCGGCTCTATACATATTATGGCCATCGAACGAGCAATTCTTGAAAGAGTAGTCGGCAGTACCTGACCCAACAACGATAGAGTTATTTTCAACTGTCAGATTATTCCATTCGAAAGGGGCCGTCACCGACTCATGATGAATTCCTGTCCCAATCCCATATTGACCCTGTCCGTTGTTTCTCAACACCAGCGCGGCGTTGCCGGCCATTGTCCAGACGGAGTCTCCCGCAAGGTAGAGCCCTGCTCCCGTATTGAAATTACTCCCGAGATTATTGTCAGAGAGGCAGCCCTCTATCGTCAGCGTGCTGTCTGGCGCCATCGCCACCACTGCCCCGTCCTCCAGATACGCGCCGCCTCCTTTTCCGACAACTTGAATACCGGAAACGCTGTTTGTTCCTGAGATCACGATGTTCGCGCCGTCGGCAAAGTAAAATCCTCCGCCCGAACCCGGAGCATTGGAATAGACGACAATGCCCGCTAAACCGGAGATAACCACATCCTCGATGAGCCCTTCCCCGGGAAAGTAGAATAAGGGAGCCTCAATTGGTTGATTATCTCTAATCTTAACGTTACTCACGGAGACTTCTTTGAGTTCCAGCTTGCCGGGGATTGCCGGCGGCGTGCTTTGCTCGAACGGTCCAACGATACCTCCCAAAATATTTCCCCATGCAGTAGAATTATTATTGCCAAAACCTATGTTGTTAATAGAAACTTTTTCCAGCGTCAATGTAGAGCCGTTCGAAAAACCGAACAGGAAAGGGTAATTATTGGTCCCGCCGGTTAATCTTCTGCCATAAGTTCTGCCTCCCGCGTCGAAATTCAGGTCCTTGACCGTAACTACAACGCTGTCTCCCGAGATCACGAAAACGGATCCATTATTTGTACGATCAAATCCAGCAAAATTTCTATCCATGTTAATTTTGTTGCCGTCGCCGTTTATGGTTATGCTGCTGGAAATTTCGACGACCGCATTAAGCTCAAAATCAATGTCACCGGTCAGTATTATTTCATCACCGTCGCTGGCGCCGAGGCTGGCGGTGTATAACTGCGCCATAGTCGAAACAGGTATTACCCCTCCCCACGCGGCGGGGCCGTGCCCCGCGGCGAATATGAATAACAGCAGGAATAAAGCCGCGCGTGTTAATTTCAATTTCGGTTTCAATTTCAAAATATTGTTTTTCATGTTTTTCTCCTCCCTTTTTTTGTAGGGGCCGGCGTCCCCGACGACCCGCCGGTGTCCTGCGGGACGTCCAGAGGCCGTCCCCTACAATGTTTTTTAATTGTGCATTGTAAATTGTGCATTGTGCATTGCCTTCACGGAGTGCGTCCCCTTCTCACGTCTCTCACGATCCTCAGCGCGTCCCTGTTATCGGACGTGTTCCACAGCCTTTCGAGGGCGGCGCGAGCGTTGCTGTCCCGGGCCGCAGCGCGTCCAAGGTAGCGGGCAAGCTCCGTTTGCACAGTCGCGTCCTTCTCCCGGTCTATACTGCCAATTACGAAATTCATCGTTAGAAGGTCGGCGGGCTGTTCCGCAAGGCTCTTCGCCGCCGCGCGGCGCACCCTTGCGTCAGGGTCGGCGTTCAGGCGTTCCGTCAGCAAGCTTGTCACCTCGGGCCCGCGCATGTGCTGAAGCGTTCCCGCCGCCACCTCACGGTACGCGGGGTCGTTCCCCCTCAGATATGGCGTCACTTGCGGCAGAAAGCTTGAGGCCCTGGCGTTGCCTATTGCCAGAAGCGCCACGCGCTCGCCCCCA
>WRKN01000191.1 GCA_009778055.1 Synergistaceae bacterium | reverse complement strand
GCTTTGGCTGAAATCGATCTCGGCTAACATGGCCGACTCCGGCTCGCGGCAGTTCTTTTACAGGTCAGGCGCGTGGGGGTACAAGAAACTGCTCACCTCGTCCGCGTCGTGGGCCGAACTGAAACACGACACCATCCTCTACGGCGAGCAGAGCGGCGCCGAGATGGGCGACGGCGGGTGGTACGCGGGAAAATTCGCACCGCCGTTTCCTCGCGGTTACGTCGAGCCCGATCCCCAGACCTTTGGAGTCCTGGGGCAAATGGCCTCGCGCCTGCTGGATTTCATCCGCAGGTTCGGTTATGGGGATGAGGACGATTACTATGGTTATCCCCGAAAACTCAAGACATTTCTTGACCTGTGCGCCACAGCCGAGGACATAGCGCGCAGGGAGGCCGAGGGAGAGCGGATCGGGCCGGAGGATTACGGGAACATAAAGAGCATGACCCGCGAGTGGAACGCCGCGCTGCTGATGCCGGACGGAATGGAGCTGCTCGACCCGGACGACCCGCTCGCAAACACAATGGCCCTAATAGCCGATGTGGCGACCGACTTTTTCGCGGGAAGGGCGCTTTACGCCGCAACGGGCGCGCCGAGGGAGCTGCTGGTCTACGTGAATGACAAATCCGGAGGATCCCGTATTGCGAGAGGCTGGGTTTACTCGTACTATGAGTTCGCCCGCCCGCTCGCCGAGGGAAGGATGAACGACGCGGAGTGGAAAAAGATGGTTTACGATCCGGGCTTGGACTTGCGTCCGCTTCATCCGGAGTGGTATTCGGAAATTTTCCCCGGCTGGGAGTGATGGATTAGATAATGTTCAACAAACTGGAAATTTCCATCTGGAGAGCCTTCTTCTGGCCTGTGGCTAATTTCACTTACTGGGCTTTGATATTTTTGTCCTGGTGGGACACCAGGGTAAAGGTTTTCTTCGGTTTCTCCGTCATGCAAAAAATGTTCGAGCTGCGGAACCTCTCCGGGGTGAGGCAATTCTACGGGGAACTGGAGGGCGAGGCGTACCGCGCCGTCGCGGAACACGGCTCGATGTCCGGGGACTTTATAATAATACCGCTCATCATGGCTGTCGTGATGTTCATCGTCCCCTTTATCGTCCGCCGCGACCACAGGGGGCCGGTGAGCGGATACATCGTCCTTCCCGCGATGACGCTGCTTTGTTATTTCTTTGCCTCTTTTCTGAACCTGATCCTGGTTGTCGCGCTTAGCGCGGGGATACACTACCTGCTGTTTAAAGTGCCGGGGCCCGATATAGGCATGTTCATGGTGCATCCGCTATACATTATATATCCGATTTTCAGGAGCATACCGGGCTTCGCGTCGCAGTGCCTCTATCTCGCGTATATCGGCACGGTTCTTTGCACGGATTCTGCCGTCGCGGCAGAGGGCGAAGACGAGGAAGAGGGGTATGACTACGGCGATGACGGCGAACAGGCATACGCCGGGGCCGGCGAGGACGACGATTGGGACAGGTCGGCGTGCCTCATGGAGATGGACAGGTTCTCGCGGATACTCAACGCGAAATTCGACAACCCCATGTTTGTGGAGCGCCTGAGGGAGGATGTCGCGTCGCACGTCAACACGCCGGGCCGGGTGAAAGAGGAAGTGGGCGAGGGCTCGTCCCACTACAGGATAATACTATCCGAGACGAAGGACAGCCTGCTCTCCATACTGGCCGAGAAGCCGAATACATTCAGAGGGCGGGATGTATTGGCCTTCATAGTTGACGAAATGGCGAGGATGGAGTACATATCCGAAGCCGACGCCGCCGCGATGAAAACGTCCCTGGGCCTTCCCCGCGCCATTAAGAAATTTGACGAAAGCGCGCCTCCGGCCGAGCCGCTTGCCGCGTATCCGGGCAGGCCGCCCGTGAGGCCGCCGGAGGTTCGCTGGGATACTCAGCGCGCAAATGATATCCAACACCTCGCGGACTCCCAGGAGCCGCCTGAGCACGAGGAACAGCCTGAGTACGAGGAGCAGCTTGAGTATGGGGAGCAGCTTGAACCAACGGAACTCCCGGAACCGCCCGAGCACGAGGAGCCCGAAGAACACCCGCCGACACCGATGATGGAATACATTATCGAACAGTGGCAAGAACAGGAAGAGAAGCGAAACGAACGGCAGGAGCGCCAGCCCTGGGAGCTGTCGTAAAACACCAAAGCATATAGAAAACAACGGACAATATAACGGGCGCGTAATACAATGGACGAAAAAACGGGTGCGCAAATTCAACAGGCGCAATACAACGGACGAAAAAACAGGCGCGCGATACAACGGGCGTAAAAAACGGACGCGCAATGCGCGCCCCTACGATATCCGCCAATGTAGGGGCGCGCATTGCGCGTCCTCAACTGCGCGTTTTCACGAGGCTGACGCATGATACTTTGCCGATGCCGTATCGCCCTTCCCGAGTTATTATTTAATAGGGGCCGTAAAGCGAGGTCCCAACTGGTTTTACAAGAAAAATGCAACAATTAGTACAAACTGTTGCATTTTAGGTATTCTATGCTAAAAAATCGGATAAGGGAAGTGGCTTTATAAATTTAATTCCATATACATATTGTCCATCTTTTCCCTGTCGATGCCGATATATTTCAACGTGATTCTGCTTGCCGAATGATTCAGAAGCTTTTGAACCAATCCTATATCCGAGCCGCTTTTTCTGTAGACGTGATACCCGAATGTCTTGCGAAGCGAATGTGTGCCGATGTGTTGCAATCCAACGGATTCCCCGGCGGCTCTTAAAGTTCTCCATGCCTGCGAACGGCTCAAAGCGCCGCATTTCTGCGAGACGAACAACGGCGCGGAACGCTTGCGGTTCGGATACGCGGCGAGATATTCGGACAGGGCATTTTTCAGCGATTCATTGATAGGCAGCCGTTTCAGCTTTCCCGTCTTTTGTTCTTTAAGGCAAATAGCTTCGAGAATTTTGCCGTCGTTATCCGTCACGTCGCCGATAGACAGCGAGAGCAAGTCACCGATACGCAGCGCGGTATTGAGTCCCATGACAAATAAAAGCTCATAGCTGCCGCCCTTTTGCCTCAAAAATTCTTTCATCTCCGAAATTTTGTCTGTATTCCGTATCGGCTCGACTTCCATTTCAAATCACCTCCCCTGCTCCTAAACTGGCTAAATCAGAGCGATTACGCACCTCACAGGGGCAATCCAAAAATGCAACAGTTTGTACTAATTGTTGCATTTTCTGGCGAAAGCTGCTCTGGAGGTAATTCACGCTCTATATATAACATTGGGTACGGATACCACTCCGGTCAACAGCTTTCGGAAAAATTACATTCATAAAGGAGGAATTGGCTGTGAAAAAGTTGTTTGAGGTTTTTAGATGTGCGTTGCTGCTGGCTGCCTTGAGTTTGCTTTTACTGCCGGCGCCCGGATTCGGCGCTCTCGGGCAGGAGTTGGGCGACGGGTTTTACTTGCTTGACTCCAGCGTGGACCCGGAAAGCTCGGTGGTGGTGGTTAAGCTCACCCCGGGAGAGATGACCAAGGCGCTGACCGATGTCACTCGTGGGGAAAAGTTACAAGAAATCACGCGGTTGCTTTACACCAAGTTTGCCGATGACTGGGATTTCTTGTTTTTCACCCATTTCACTAGTCAAGTCAACGAAGGAAATCAGCACTGGCGCCGACTGTACGACACCGTGGATGGACTTGGCTATCCCAAAGACGAAAAAGGTTATGGCGCTATTAGCTACGGTTCACCTTCAAAGCTAAAAGGCTACGCCTTCCTGTCTTCAGCATGGAGTTTTGTTGATGGAACTACTCTTCACGAAATTGCTCATCAATACGCGGCATACATTGTGTCCACCCATGGCTTTGTTGGAACCACGGTATTAGCTCACTGGGGTGTGAGCAATGCCGGCGGCAGGCTTGGCGGCTTTAAGTACTCGCGGATAGTGGAGGAAAACGTTGGCGGCGCTCTTGGTAAAACCAAGTATCAAGTTAGCTTGTGGCCGGAGCGGGAGCCGAACGGAATTACCTTTGCGCATCCCGGCTTTTATCACAGCCATAATAACGTGCCTTACTCCGATATTGAGCTTTATCTCATGGGTTTAATCAGCCCCCAAGAGCTTAGAAACAAGAGCTTTAACCTCGACATTTACACTGATGCTGAACAAACCTTTGACCAGATGGTGGAGGGCATGTTCACCGCCACCACCAAAATCTCCTACTCCATTGACGACCTTATCGCCAGAGCCGGTCCAAGAACCCCCGATGCCTCTGCCTCGCAAAAACACTTCAAAGCTCTCACCCTCATGCTGGTGGATGACTCGGTACCAGTGGATTATGCGACAATGACGGACATTTTAAAGTGGTTCTCCGGCCCTATCACCGACACCACCTATTCGGAAGACGATTACGAACACGCAAGCTACAACTTCGCCCAGGCCACCGGAGGGCTGGCCACCATGCAAACCGGAGGGGTGCGGCAAAGCTATCTGAACCTTTCCTACCCTCTCTACTCGCTGGTAACCGCACAGTCTGAAGGAGGCAGAATCAGCGTCGATAAAACATCAGTCCGCGCCGGTGAAACCGTCACTATTACTGTTTCTCCTAATGCCGGCTGGAGCCTCTCCAGCATCTTGGCGAATGCCTACGCAGTGGGTAGTGTAACGTCAACTTCCGTACCGATCTCTGGCACCGGCAACACCCGCACCTTTCAAATGCCCGCCGGTTTTGTCCTCATTGAACCCTCGTTTTCTTCGGGCGAAGGACCGAG
>WRKN01000190.1 GCA_009778055.1 Synergistaceae bacterium | reverse complement strand
GGTTTTGGACCCGGACGCCCTGGCCGTTGCGGTCAAAGGCATCCGCGACCAATACAGCAAAGACGTCCTTTAACGGAAAGGTGGGAAAACTTTGGCTTACCGCGTCGTACATTATATTAACCAGTTCTATGGCGGTATAGGCGGCGAGGAAAAAGCCGACGTTCCGCCCGAGATCCGCGACGGGGCAGTTGGCCCCGGCACGGCCTTAAAGGCGGCGTTTGGCGCCGAAGCCGAGATAGTGGCGACGGTTGTCTGCGGCGACTCCTACTATGCCTCGAATATGGAGAAAGCCGGCGAAGACATCATAGAAATGATCAGGAAATACAGCCCCGACGGCTTCATCGCCGGCCCCGCCTTCAACGCGGGGCGCTACGGCATGGCGTGCGGCGGGATGTGCGAGGCAGTGTCCAAACAATTGAACATCCCCGTGGTCAGCGGCATGTACCCGGAAAACCCCGGAGTGGAGCTTTACAAAAAGTCGGCCTACATAATCGAAACCCCGGACAGCGCCGCCGGAATGAAGAAGGCCGCCCCGGCGATAGCGAAGCTGCTTTTGAAACTCCTGAAGAAAGAGCCGTTGGGGACGCCAAAGGAAGAGGGCTACATCGAGCGCGGAATACGCAAAAACAAGTTCTACGAAAAGCTGGCGGCAGAGCGCTGCGTTGACATGTTCGTCGCCAAGCTGAAAGGCGAGCCTTTCGAGACGGAGTACAAAATGCCCGTGTTCGACCGCGTGCCGCCTCAGCCCGCCGTAAAGGACATGAAGGACGCCGTCGTGGCGCTGGTCACGTCGGGCGGAATATGCCCCAAGGGGAACCCGGATCACATAGAGGCGTCGAGCGCCAGCAAATACGGCGAATACGACATCTCGGGGGTCGTGGATCTCACGGCGGACAAGTATTGCACGGCGCACGGCGGCTACGACGCCACATACGCCGACAGGGACGCGGACGTGGTGCTCCCGGTGGACGTGCTGCGCGACATGGAGAAAGAAGGAGTATTCAAGAAGCTGCACAACAAGTTCTACACCACCGTGGGCAACGGTACTGCCGTCGCCAGCTCCAAGCGCTTCGGCGCGGAAATTGTCGATAAGCTGGTCGCGGACGGGGTCACGGCGGTTATCCTGACATCGACCTGAGGCACATGCACTCGTTGCGGCGCAACGATTGTAAAAGAAATAGAACGTAAACTCCCGGTTGTCCACGTATGTACAATAGTGCCGATTTCGCAGACGGTCGGAGCCAACAGAATCGTCCCGGCGATAGCGATTCCCCACCCCTTCGGCGACCCGAGCCGGAACCGCGAGGAAGAAAAAGCCATACGCAGGCGGCTGGTGGAAAAATCGCTCAAAGCCCTGCAAACGGAGATATCAGAGCAGACAGTTTTCGTGGATTAAACGCGTAAGGCCCAGGGACAGGCAAATTCCTGGGCCTTTATATAGAGAGGAGGACTTTCTATAAGATGTCCAGCGTTGGAATCAAAGGTTATTCCTACTGTTTGAACCATGTGCCCGAAATGGGGCTGCGTTACGGTTCCACGCCGTTCGTGGAGCATGAGACCAAAGGCGAGACCGAATTTCTGCAAAACCTGCCCAAGCACGCCCAAACCTATGAAAAAGCCACGCAGTACGCCCCGAATCAGGTTTATATAGGGGGGATAAGCTACGAGGAGTTCGAGAACGCAAAAACTCCGTGGATAGAAAACTACCTGCCCGGCGCTTCCCGCTACGGGAAGTACGGTGAGATCATGCCGGAGGACGAATTTCTGGGCCTCATGGCCATGTGCGACGTCTTCGACCTGATATGGCTGGAAAAGGGCTTTGCCGGGGACGTGAAGGCAAAGCTGCTGAAAAACCCGGTGATTACCGAAGCTATAGCCTCAAAAATGAAGGGAGAACACGAACTGCCGGACATTGAGGCCGAAGTCAAAAATAAAAAAGCAAAACCCCTTTTCCACGACGGCGGGCTGGTCGGGTGCGTCCGTAACGGGCACGAGATAGACGACTGCCTTTTTGCCTACGTCCTGATGGAAAACCTCGCCTGCAAGGCGGGCGGAGTCCTGGCGCTCCTCCACCTCATGAAAAACACCGGCATGAAACCCGAGGAGATAGACTTCGTGATCGAGTGCTCCGAGGAGGGAGCGGGCGACATGAACCAGCGGGCCGGAGGCAATTTCGCCAAAGCCGTGGCCGAAACGGCGGGGTGTATCAACGCGTCCGGTTTCGACGTGCGCAACTTCTGCGCCGGCCCGGTCAACGCGGTCATATCCGGCGCTTCGCTGGTAGCGGCCGGCGCGCGCAAAAACTGCGTCGTACTGGCGGGCGGCGCTCTGCCGAAGCTCTACATGAACGCCCGCGACCACGTGAAAAAGGGTCTGACGGCTCTTGAGGACTGCCTGGGAAACTTCGCCGTGCTGCTCGTCCCGGACGACGGGACAAACCCGGTCATACGCCTGGACGCGCTGGGCAAGCACACGGTCGGCACAGGCGCGGCCCCGCAGGCCGTGACAACGTCCCTTATTTACGAGCCGCTCTCGGCACAGGGGCTTTCATTCAAGGACGTCGATAAATTCGCGGCCGAGCTGCAAAACCCGGAGATCACCCTCCCGGCAGGCGCGGGCGACGTCCCCCACGCGAACATCAAGATGACCGCCGCCCTGGCCGTGATGAAAAAAGCCATAGAAAAAAGCGATATGGACGCCTTCATCAAAAAACACGGAGTCCTGGGCTTTGCCCATACACAGGGGCACATTCCCTCCGGCGTCCCCTTCATCGGCGCGGCCTGCGAAGCGATAAGGGCCGGAACGATGAAAAGGGCCATGATTATCGGCAAAGGCAGCCTCTTCCTGGCCCGCCTGACCAACCTGGCCGACGGGGCCTCGTTCCTGATCGAGCCGTCACAGGGAGGGGGAGTATCATCCTCCGCGTCCCTGAGCAAAGAGGACGTCAAGGCCATGGTCATGGAGGCCCTCTCCGAAATGGCCTGCAAGCTGAAAACATAATTACGACGAAAGGATGTGGGGAAGTGGCGCAGCTGAACATCCGAATAGATGACGAGCTGAAAAAGCAGGCCGAGGTTCTCTTTGAAGAACTGGGTTTGAATATGGCGACCGCTTTCAATATGTTTGTGCGTCAAACAGTTCGGACGGGAGGCATACCCTTTGAGATATCGACAAAAACAGATCCATTTTACAACGCGGCCAACATGAAAATCTTGCGGCAATCCATTAAGGAAGCCGACGAGGGTAAACTTACCGCCCACGATTTGATTATTGACAATAGCGCATTGCCGGACGCATTACGGTGACAGATAATAGAGAGGTGAAACCATGACCGACATCAAGAAACTGGTCGGCGAATCTCTGACCGAAATTATAGAGGCCGCGAAGCACGGCGGGCCGCGTGTAAAGGTCGGCCTGATGGCGTCGGGGAGCGAACTCGGGTGTGAGGAGCTTGCGCTGGGCGCGAGGCTGGCGCTGGAAACCGGCAGTATCGTTCAGCCCGTCATGATTGGTCCCCGCGTCGAGGGGTTCGACGAACTGGACTGGATAGAAACCGACGCCGGCTCCGCCTGTGAAGCGGAAATAGCGAACGCCCTCGAAGCCGCCCTGAAGGACGGGCGTATCGCCGCCGCCGTGGCTCTGCACTACCCCTTTCCCCTCGGCGTCACGACAATAGGGCGTGTTGTTACCCCCGCCAGAGGGCGCGCCATGCTGATAGCGGCAACCACAGGCACGTCGTCGGCGAACCGGGGCGAGGCCATGCTGAGAAACGCCCTTTACGGCATAGCCACGGCAAAGGCCCTCGGGATTAAAGAGCCTACTGTGGGCATATTGAACGTGGACACTGCCCAGCCTGTTTTCCGCGCGCTGACCCGCTTGGCCGAAAGAGGATATAAAGTGAAGTTCGGCTCGTCCGTCCGCAAGGACGGCGGCGCGGTGCTGCGCGGCAACGACATACTGGCGGGAGCGGTCGACGTGTGCGTGGCGGATGCCCTGACCGGCAACGTTCTCATGAAGATGTTCTCGTCGTTCTCCACGGGAGGCTCCTACGAGGCTTTGGGCTGGGGTTACGGCCCCTCCTGCGGCGAGGGCTGGAAAGGCATAGTTTCAATAATATCCCGAGCTTCCGGCGCTCCGGTCATAGCCGGCGCTCTCTCCATGACGGCGGCGGCCGCCGCCGGGAATTTGCCGGGCAAAGTTGCGGAGGAAATAGCAGCCGCCAGAAAGGCCGGATTAGACGAAGAGATAGCCGCGCTGACCCCGAAAGCTGCGGCTGAGGATGAAGCGGTGAAAGCGCCCCCTCAGGAACCTACCGACGAAGAACTGCACGGCGTTGACGTGCTGGAGATCGAAAACGCGGTGAGGGCGCTCTGGAAGGCCGGGATTTACGCGGAGTCCGCGATGGGCTGCACAGGGCCGGTAGTAAAACTCGCCGCCAAAAACACGGAAAAGGGCGAGGCCGTTCTGAAAGAAAACGGTTACCTGTAGGTTGCGTGAATACTTCTCCGACGTGTGAAAAAGACAGGCGGTCATTGCCGCCTGTCTTGGTGTTAGCCCGATTTTGTTTACGGAAGCGGCAAAAGCTCAAATTCAAAGCTAATCCGCAATTTGAAGGATGCCCCATTAAACAATGTGCCTTATGGAACCCACGTAAAACCCAGTAAAACCAATACATTTATAGGCGGTTGGCAAGCGGGATAGTACCCTAAAATAAAAAAGGGAGACGCCCAAGTAAAGGCGTCCAATTTTTATGTGTGTTCCATTATT
>WRKN01000189.1 GCA_009778055.1 Synergistaceae bacterium | reverse complement strand
CCCTCTGCCCCTTTCCCGCTTCGCAGGCAAAGTGCCGGGGGCGCTCCTGCGGGGTCCTGCTGGGAGCTTTGCCGCCGTTGGCGGCAATCGTCCGAACAGGAAAGCCGCCGCCATGCCGCGCCGCCTTTCCCGTCCGTCCGTTTCGTGCTTCGCATGACCGCCCCGCTTGTCGGCGTGTCGGTATGCTTTGCCCGTGGGGTACGGCGCGATTCGCTGTGATATACTATTATCAGCTATGTCTTTCTTGTGGTGTAGGAACAGGAAATATAAACGCATTGAACGGTTACCGAACCATGGAAATATATTCGCCAATGGAGGTGGTTGAAGATGAAAACGATTAGCACAATCGAGCAGGAGGTTAATCAAATCCGTCTTGCTATCTATGAGAAGATAAAGGACATGACCCCCGCACAGATTACCGAATACTACAGGCAAAGCACAGAGGCCACGATACAAAAATACGGTTTCAAAGTTATCGCAAACGCGAAAGAAACTGTAAAACAATAAAGGAGAATGTAAACCATGAAAACAACAAAAATCTTCGCGCTGTCCCTTGCCGTACTGCTGGCGCTCACCCTCGCCGCCTGCACGGACAGTGAGAGCGGCACGCCCGAACCGTCCACGCCGTCACCAAACCAAACACAGGGTAACGGCGATAATGACTCCGGCACAGACGACCCGATCCCGGCTGAAAATCCAGTCTTATTATTCATCGAGCAATTTGACGATTTTGATAATCTTTTGCGGTTACGCGACAATGATCCGTCGCTTAGCGATAGCTGTGACCCGACACTTAGCGCCCGTGGTGACGATACGCTCGTCTTATCTTATACGCCGAACGATGAATTTAGTGTTCTTAATACTCATGGCATGGAGCATTATTGGTCGTACTATTGGGACGTGGATTATCTGGATTCCATGGGAGACAAGCTCACGATCGTTTTAGACTCCGGTTACACGGGCATTTATACCTCTTTTGCCGAGTTCGCTTCGGAGCTCGAGCGTCCCCTGCTCGTCATGCAATTCATCGACGAGGGCGGTGAGCTATTATACGAGGTAGAATGGAGCGGCCTAAGCCGCAATGAACAGGGTGAGCTTTGGCAGGGGGACTTAAAATATGTGGTGACTGTCGACCGGCGAAGCGAATTTACGCGCGTCCCTGATGAGAATACGGTCACATTGGTCAATAACACGCCCTATGATTTCATCCCCACTAATATCGGGATCGGGAGACGCAGTACGGACGGTATGATAGGATACGCATTACTTAGCGAGACCCCCATTGTTCCCGCCGGGGGGACTGTCGTCTATGTCCTGACATTCTCGACTAACGAAGGAGGTTTTGGATTGTTTCACGGTAAATTCGTTGGTGTTGAGGATGATGTCTGGCGCTATGGAGATAGCATAGGTGGGAATCTGTCGGACGTCCCGCCGGGGGGGACTATCATTATTGACCGTGTGGAGAAATTTGATTATCTCAATAGCGGTAATCCCGACGCCGTCGGCCTCATCAGTGCCAGCGCCATCAGGCCGGACGGGGCGGCCATCACCATCCCCGAAGCCGAGCGCCCCGCCGATACCCAGAAGCCACCAGCTGCCCCCGACCGGCGGGGCTAAGCAAATGGAATCAGGGGGACGGGGGTTTTGTCTCCTAATAGGGGCGGTCGTCCCCGACCCCGGAAACGGCGGCGATGACATCCCCAATAACGGAACACCGCCGAACCCTCCGCCCTTTGAAACTCACGCCGGCGACAAGGGGTATTCTATGTTCGTTGCGAAAGGAAAACAAAAATGAAACTCACAGCAAAAATCCTTGCGCTGACCATTGCGCTAATAATGGCTATGACCCTCGCCGCCTGTTCGGATGGCGGCGAACAAACACCGCCGATATTTGACAGCGGCGGCGATATAAACGATGACGATAACGACGGTGACAACAGCGGCGGCGATATAAACGATGACGATAACGACGGTGACAACAGCGGCGACATTGTGCACAAAATTGATAAGGGAGTCACGACCTTGATGTGCTACTCCGATAAGGGATTCGGAGGAATAGCTCTCGAATTTTATCAGGGGTGGGACGAAAACATGAGCCTTCAGGAATCAGATATTTCCGACTTAACGGTTTATGTAAATGGAGTCCCTCATATTGTTTTAGATTTTTATGTTGATAAATGGGAGGAAATGGATAACGCCTATCATATTTGGTTTTATAATGATTTTACCGAATATCCGGCAGAATACCGTGTTTCACTTACCATTGCGGGGGTAGACCTCGAGCCAGATGATTTTGGCACTTTAATAATTGATGAAGAAGGTAATATTGACATTATCTGGTAACAGTATAAGCATAATACTCGGAGCGGCTAAGTGCCGCTCTGTGTTATCATTAGCCAGATTATCGTAGTAAAAATCAAGCCGACTCTTTCTGCGGCTCGGCTGTTTGCGTTTCCGCTTTCAGCCTATGCCGCCGTTCCCGCGCCTGTTCGGTCTTTTTGTCCTGCCACGCTCGGTAGATTGCGTATTCCTCGTCGCTGAGCGACAAGCCCGTAGGATCGGCCCCCTCCCCCGTAAAATTCCTCCTTGCGAAACGCCCCGAAAGTCAGTATAATAAAAAATACCGCAATTCAACGAAAGCATGAAAGGAGTTATCCGCTATGACCTATTCCCACGAGGTCCAGTCCATGTGCGTGGTGCGGCAGGGCTGCAATCATGGGCCTGCCCCCATCCCCGAGGAGGGAAAATGGGTAAAGGCCACGCAAATTTCAGACATCTCGGGCCTGTCCCACGGCGTAGGCTGGTGCGCGCCGCAGCAGGGCGCCTGCAAGCTGACCCTCAACGTCAAGGACGGCGTCATCGAAGAGGCCCTGGTCGAGACCCTGGGCTGCTCCGGTATGACCCACTCCGCCGCGATGGCCGCCGAAATTCTACAGGGCAAGACCATCCTCGAGGCCCTGAATACCGACCTGGTCTGCGACGCCATCAACGTCGCCATGCGCGAAATCTTCAAGCAGCTGGCCTACGGCCGGACCCAGACCGCGTTCTCCGAGGGCGGCCTGCCCATCGGCGCGGGGCTGGAGGACCTGGGCAAGGGCCTGCGCAGCCAGATCGGAACCATGTTCGGCACCCGGGACAAGGGCGTCCGCTATTTGGAAATGGCCGAGGGCTATGTGCTGAATTTGGCTCTGGACGAGGGCGGCGAGGTCATCGGCTACCGCTTTGTCCATCTGGGCAAGATGATGGACGCCATCCGCAAGGGGGCCGACCCCCGGGAGGCGTATGAGAAAAACATCGGGACATACGGGCGTTACGATGAGGCCGCTAAGGTCATCGACCCCAGAAAGGAATAGGAGGCGCGGATATGAGTGTGACATTTGAAGGGTATGACAGGCGCGTCAAGGGCATTGAAGCCTGTCTGAAAGAAACCGGCATCGCGTCCCTGGAGGAGGCGAGGGAAATCTGCCTGGCCAAGGGCGTCGACGTCGAGCAGATCGTCAAGGGCATCCAGCCCATCGCGTTTGACAACGCCGTCTGGGCGTATACACTGGGCTGCGCCATCGCGCTGAAACGGGGCAAAACCAGTGCCGCCGAAGCCGCCGAAACCATCGGCCTGGGCTTGCAGGCATTTTGCATCCCCGGCTCTGTGGCCGACAGCCGCGACGTGGGGCTGGGACACGGCAACCTCGCGGCCATGCTGCTGCGGGAGGAGACCCGATGCTTCGCCTTTCTGGCGGGGCACGAGTCCTTCGCCGCCGCGGAGGGCGCCATCGGCATCGCCCGCACCGCCAACAAGGTCCGCAAGGAGCCCTTGCAGGTCATCCTGAACGGCCTTGGCAAGGACGCGGCGTACATCATTTCCCGCATCAACGGCTTTACCTATGTGGAGACGGATTACGACTTCGGCTCCGGCGAGCTGAAGGTCGTCCGTGAAAAAGCGTTTTCCGCCGGCGAGAAGGCCAGAGTGCGCGTTTACGGCGCCAACGACGTCCAGGAGGGCGTGGCCATCATGCGCAGGGAGAACGTGGACGTGTCCATCACGGGCAACTCCACCAACCCCACGCGCTTCCAGCACCTGGTGGCCGGAACCTACAAGAAATGGGCCTCGGAGAACGGCAAGCGGTATTTCTCCGTCGCGTCCGGCGGCGGCACGGGCCGCACGCTGCATCCCGACAACATGGCGGCCGGCCCGGCCTCCTACGGCTTGACCGACTCAATGGGCCGGATGCACGGCGACGCGCAGTTTGCCGGCTCGTCCTCGGTCCCGGCCCATGTGGAAATGATGGGCCTGATCGGCGCGGGCAACAATCCGATGGTCGGCATGACCGTCGCGGTCGCCGTGGCCATCGAGGAAAGCAGCCGGGCATAAGACAGACGGTGGTGAGAAAAGCGGCAAGCTGACGGTTCAGCTTGCCGCTTTGATGTGCGGAGAAGGCCCGCGGCCGTTCCCGCGGGAGGAGGGGCGCGCCTACAGCTTCGCCAGTTCCGCAAACCGCTCCCGCAGGGCCGGATACAGCGATGTGTACAGCTGGTAATACGGCTCGTAGGCCTTGCGGTTTTCGGCGATCGGGTTCTGCGGCGCATTGACCTGAATCAGCTCCGCGCAGGCCTCGGGGACCGAGCGGTACAGGCCCGCGCCGACGCCGGCGAGAATCGCCGCGCCGAGGGCCGGGCCTTCCTTGGACTGCACGGTGCGGACCGGGCAGCCGTAGACGTCCGCCAGCATTTGCCGCCAGAGGGGGCTGGAGCCGCCGCCGCCGCAGGCCAGCATTTCGCA
>WRKN01000188.1 GCA_009778055.1 Synergistaceae bacterium | reverse complement strand
GAGGAAAACCTGGAGTACGAGTCAGAGCCGGAAGCGCTTCCGCCGGCTCTGAGCGATGAGGCCGCTCTGGACCTGATAACCCGGATAGGGAAAATAGGAGTGCTGAACGGCGACGGAACCAGAGGGCTTGCGAAGGACGCGTCGCAGGTATTTCAGAAAATAGGCATTGACGTCCCGTTTACGGGGGACGCCAGGCATTTCGGCTACGAAACGTCGAACATCATTTACCCGTCGGAACAGTACAAGCAGGCCGCGGAAGCCCTGGCACAGCTCTGCGGCATTACCAACACGGCGCTGGTCAGGCGCGATACGTCGGCGCGGATGGTGTCGATCATTTTGGGACGCGATAAGGAAAACATTTTCAACCGTCTGAAAGACGCCGAAAGGAGATGATGGGTTAACATATGAGTTCGTGTATAAGTTCTTTGGCGGAATATGGATACGTCTGCGACGCTTTGGCCGAGAAAAGGGGACAGGAGATCGTCGGGCTGGGCCTGGGGGAGATCGGAACGCTGTCGGATGTGTTTATCATCGTGACCGGCAACTCCGAGCCGCATATGAAGACCCTGCTTGAGTCCGCTCAGGAGGCGTTGGAGCGGAACGGGCGCACGGTGAGGGTGGAGGGAGAGAACAGCCCAAGCTGGCGCTTGCTGGACGGAGGAGACGTGGTGGTTCACGTGTTCAGCAAAAAAGGCAGGGATTTTTATAAAATAGAAAAATTGTGGGCGGACGCCGAAATCTTAAGATATGAGTATAAGGAATAACTTATAGGGGAGGTTGGTCATGAAGAAAGCGTCTGCGTTGTTGTGGGCTGTGCTTTTGAGCCTGACATGCCTGGTATTCGCGCGAGTTTCCGACGCCGGGACGTCTTTGATAATAGCGACGGGAGGGGAGGCCGGGGTATACTATCCCCTGGGCAAAGGAATAGCGAAGGTGCTTACAGAGCGTCTGACGGATACGGAGGTTACGGCGGAGATAAGCGACGCCTCGGTGGCCAACATCAGAATGATAGCCGCTCATGAGGCCGCGCTGGCGCTCGTTCAGAACGATATGGCCTTCCGCGCCGCCAGAGGAGAAAAACCTTTCAGAGAACCGGTAAGAAACCTATCCATGATTGCGTCGCTGTACCCGGAGTACGTGCAGTGCGTAACGGTCAGCGGCAACGGAGTCAGAACCATATCCGACCTCAGGGGCAGACGCGTTTCCGTCGGAACCACGGACCCCGGCGCGCTTGACAGCGTGGGCGCTATTCTGTCCGCCGCCGGGCTGAGGTACGCGGAGATAAACGCGGACTTTCACAACTTTACCGACACCGCCCTGCGTATTCAAGACGACCAACTGGACGCCGGATTTGTGCTGGCCGGATATCCGACCCCAGCCGTCGCGGAGCTGGCGGCCAGGATGGACATCAATATCGCGGCGTTCGAGAAGGAGCTGCTGGACAAGCTGACAGCCGCGTACCCGTACTTCATGAGAGGAATCATTCCGGCGGGAACCTACAAAGGCATTGACCACGACGTGCCGACCGTTTCCGTCATGGCCGTGCTGGTCTGTGATTCCGATTTGCCCGAAGACCTGGTGTACGACATCACAAAGGCTATTTTCGAGAATCTGGAAGAAATCGCGCCAATCCACGCCAAGGCCAGAATGATATCGCTTGGCTCCGCGCTGTTCGCCGCCACGGTAAACGTACACCCCGGCGCGGCAAAATATTACGCTGAAAAAGGATTCAAAATTCCAACTTTACGGAGGTAGACTGACTATGCCGCTGACCAACATTCCTGTAGGACCCAACCCGCCTTTCGCAGTCAACGTTTTTATTGAAATCGCCCACGGCTCGAAGCCGATTAAATACGAATTGGACAAGAGCTCCGGCGTGCTGATCGTTGACCGTTTCATCAAGACCCCCATGTTCTATCCCGGCAATTACGGCTTCATTCCCAACACCCTGTCCGACGACGGCGACCCGTGCGACGTCATGTTCGTGGGCTGCCCCCCGGTGATACCGGGGGTCATCGTGCGCGGCCAGCCTATCGGCGTTTTGCTGATGGAGGACGAAAACGGCTTCGATGAAAAGATAATCTGCGTGCCGTTAGACACTATGGAAAATATTCACGATGTCATGCAGTTGTCGGAGGAAACGCGCAACCTCATCCAGCATTTCTTCATGCACTACAAAGACCTGGACGAGGGCAAGTGGGTCAAGATAATGGGCTGGGGAAACGCCGCCGACGCTCACCGCCTGATTAACGAAGGCATAGCGAGGGCGGAAAATAAATAAAAAAAATAAAAATAAAACTTGGAAAGGCTGGTGTTTTGATGAGTATGGAAAAAAAGGGCGGGTCTTTGTTGTGGAAGATAGGGTTGGGCTTTTCCTGCGGCATTGTCTTCGGCTTCGCCGTGGGGCCGATGGTTCCGGTGACCCCTATTCTCGGCAATTACGTCATGCCCTTCCTGGACATCGTGGGCAGAATTTTCCTGACGCTTTTGAGAATGATAATCGTGCCCCTGGTGTTTACCAGTATCGTGGTCGGGGCGGCCTCGATAGGCGACCCCAAAAAATTGGGCCGTATCGGCGTCAAAACTTTGGCTCTTTATCTGAGCACCACCGCCGCGGCCATAGTGATCGGCCTTGCGCTGGCCAACCTGATCCGGCCCGGCCTGGGCATGAACATTGCGGGAGCAACGGCCGCTCCCTTGGCGGGGAAACCGCTGCTGGAAGTCCTTATCGACATCTTCCCGCCAAACCCCTTCGACTCGATGGTCAGGGCCAACATGCTCCAGATTATCGTGTTCGCCCTCTTTTTCGGAGTGGCGGCGACCCTGGCCGGCGAGAAAGGCAAACGCATTGTAGGCGCGTTTGACTCCGTCGCGGAGACCATGTACTCCATGACCTTCATGATAATGAACCTCGCTCCGTACGGCGTTTTCGCGCTCATTGCCATGACCGCCGCCAGACACGGGCCGGCCATCCTCGCCCCGTTCATAAAAGTTATTTTCGCCGTGTACTTCGGATGTTTCCTGCACGCGGTAATCGTTTACTCCGGCATGATTTCCCTGTACTGCAAACGCTCTCCCATCTGGTACTTCAAGGGAATACGGGAGGCTATGCTCACGGCCTTCGTAACGCGCGCCAGCGCGGCCACGCTGCCGGTAACCATCGCCAACACCCGTAAAAATCTGGGCGTTTCCGAAGGCGTGTCCTCGTTCGTCCTGCCCTTGGGAGCGACCATCAACATGGACGGCACGGCCCTCTATCAGGGAGTTTGCGCGATGTTCGTGGCGCAGGCGTTTGGGATAGACATGCCCTTGAGCGCCCAGGTAGGGATAGTAGTAACAGCGACCCTGGCCTCCATCGGAACGGCCGGAGTGCCGGGCGGCGGCCTGATAATGCTGACAATGGTTCTTACAAGCGCGGGCCTTCCAATCGAGGGAATCGGCCTGGTCGCCGGCATAGACGCCGTACTCGACGCCGCGCGCACCTGCATAAACGTAACAGGCGACACAGCGGTAGCCGCTGTGGTGGCAGTGTCCGAGGGAGAGACTCTGGCGTAAGGAAATATGGCGTTCAAGCCCGGCGGGATATTTATACGTAAGAAGAAAGCTGTAATCTGGGATTTCGTTGGTAAGATAAAAGCAACCGGTTCCGTCGAGGAAGAAAGAGAATCCATGATAGAGGCCGCCATTGTTCACGCAATGGGCGAGGAAGAAAAAACCAGCGATGATTTTAGTCGAGTAGTAGGGGCCGATGGTCATCGGTTCGTAGACATACGCCAGTAAATGGGCCGATCACCATCGGCCCCTACGATTCAACAAAGAGCGCCGGGAGAACTAACCCCCCGGCGCTCTTTCCAATCTAACTAAACTGTTCCGAATTGTTCTAAACTGCCTACTTCCTCTTCATCAACGCCAGCGCCGCCGCCGCTAGAGCGAAAGCTCCAAGTCCGACGTTGCATCCGCTGCTGCTGCCGCCGCTTCCCTCTACGTTAATATTTCTCGATTCACCGGGGAATTCCTTGCCGCCTCCCAGACCGTTTGGCGCATACGCCTGAACTACAACGGTTCCTTTTTTCACGCCGCTCAGCACGTTCCCGCTCAGTGTCGCAAATTCCGATCCGCTTACGATTCTCCACGACACGGTTTTCACGTCCGCAGTCGTCGGCAGCGTATTTCCGACCAAGGTTACCTGGCTACCTTCTTTCACACTGGATACCGGTTCCCAATTTATATCAGTCACCGGCACATCTACCGGAGGAGGAGGCGGTGTCGACCCTCCGTCGATGACGCGCTGCGCGGTCGCCGCCGGGATGCCGCTGAGATTCTGGATCTCAGACGCGCTAAACCCAGCATTGTTCAGGTAAAGAACCACCGCTCTTACCTGCGGGTCGTTGGAGTCGCTCGGGTCCGCCACAACACTTGTAGTCAACACGATATTCGAAAGTTTCCGCTCAATTTGCGGCACAGTGGTAGTCACTACAGAAAGGGTACCCCCAACAGCGCCTACCCTAGTCCCAGCGAACGCATCTTTCCCCGTTCCCCCACTATTCACGTCGATAAGGAAACTACTTACACTGCTCGGCAGTTCCACCGCCATGAAGTAAATCGACGTGAGAGAAGAAGCTCCGCTAAACGCGTTCGTCTCAAAAGCGGTTTGTCTCGGCACCGCGATTCTTTCCAAACCGCTGCAACCCGCAAACGCGCTTTCCCCCACAGAGACAAGGCCGTTAAAACGGAGGCCCGTACCCGTCTGCCCCGCAGGCACATTCGCCATGTTCGCGGCCGTCCCCACCAAAACGGTGCAGTTCTCGAATGCTCTCGCCCCTATCCTACGCAGCCCGGCCGTACC
>WRKN01000187.1 GCA_009778055.1 Synergistaceae bacterium | reverse complement strand
CAACCTGCCGCCCGTGTTTGAGGGTTTTTGGATAAACGGGCGGCAGATTGCCGCCCCTACAAACCATTACACGGAAATTTCGCTCAAAAATCTTTCGAGAGCGAGATGATAAACAGCCTCTTAGGACGTGATATAATAAAAACTGCTTTCGGGGGGTTGTTGTACCCGAGGCGAGGGCTGTCACCCTCACCTCGGTGAAGGTTTACCCTCTACAGAAATATCGCGAGTAGTTCCAAAACGGCTAGTACTAGCTGCAGCACAGCTATTGCTAGCCTGATTTTTTCACTGGTGGTAAAACCTCGAACGTCTCAACCCCCCGCGTCATTCTATCAGAAAACTGTGCAGAGGTTACCCCACACTGGACATGAAGAGACAGGGAAAAAATTTTACGGCAAACAACCGCCCCCGCCGAGGCGGGGGCGGTTTAACATTACGCCTTGCTCAAACCATTCTAAATTTCTTATCCGAACGTGAGTAGTGGAAAACAGAGGGGCTAAGCCGTTCGAGCGGGTCCAGCGAATCAATCATAGCCTTCGCGACATGATTGAGCGCGTCCATTTTTGAACTAAGAGCCGGGTGTATCATAGCCTCGCGAATACATGGCAGCAATATGTACAGGTCGTCGTCGAAAATGGAGGCCAATTTTTCCAGTACGCCCGGATAGAAGGCGGCCGACGCTCCATTGATACCTTTTTCGATGCTCAAATAATACGTATTGATCTCAGAGGGAACCAATTTAAACGGTATATTGGGATCCATGAAAAATTTGTGGCTGCCCGGTATCCGCGGAAAGGCCTCCGCGCCCTGAAGCGTCAGTTCCAGGGGCAATATGAACGGCGGAAACAAACGGGCCGTATTCTCCAAAGCAACCTGTAAAAGAAATTCTCCGTTCAGTCCCCATTCTTCGGCAATCAATTTCGGCACTTTGGCCGTGCTCAGCGTTTCACCGCTGTGCTGCATCAACATGTACAGCACGACGGCAACATCGTCGAACTGCTTGTGGACATGATCCTGAAGCAGTTTTTTATTGCTTGCGTAGCTGATTGGGCGGATAATCAAATTATCCTTCGCGTTGTCAAACCCGTTGAAAACGTTTGGGTCGCCCAGGTCGGGGGGGTTATCCAGAAAACCTTCAATCGTTTTCAATATGTCAAGTATCACCCCGCCCAGCGGTTTGCCGTTGCAATAATCCAGATAAAACGGCTGCACCCGGAAGCTGGGACAATGCCCGGGCTTAGAGTTCTTTTCCGTAATCTGAACGCTGTCGATAACGATCTCATCCGACTTTTTGATAGGCTGGGATATCGCCCCATATTTGCTTTCGCCCAGCACCTTTACAACGTTTTTCATGCAGTATTCCTTAAATTCATCGTAACTAAGTCTCGCCATGTGTTTTCTCCCCTTATCCGCGACGGACAAGTTTTTTTATCATCTGTCATTGTAATAACTTAGGTATACCGCGTCAAGACCTGACGCGGCACAAAAAAAAATAAAACAAGAGGTGGACATAAACACCCGTTCATGATAGTATCCGATAGGTTTTGGTTTACGTTGTTTTACATAGAAACGTGATGGCTGTCCTTGAAAAAAAAGGATGGCTTTTTTGTGCAATACCAAATTTGAAGGGGGATTGGGAGTTGTCGCCAAAAGGGATTCACTTTATCGTTGAGGCTTCCGGGTGCGGGGAAATCATCACAGACGTCTCAGCGCTGCAGGATATTCTGGTCGAGGCGGCCAGGCAGGCAAACGCTCAAGTGTGGTCCGTCTCGTTCAATCGCTTCCCTCCCGACGGAGTAAGCGGAGTCGTGGTTATCAGCGAGTCGCATTTGTCGGTGCACACGTGGCCGGAAGAAAATTACATGGCTCTCGACATTTATACCTGCGGAGAAAGCAGTATGCCGTTCAAAGCCGTGGAGTACGTTCTTAAAAAAGTCGACGCAAAGCGCAGCCACATTACGGAGATATCCCGCGGGCTGGACGACGACGACCGGGTCTTTTACCATTCGTTCATAACATGGGAAGAAATCCTCAGGAAAAACGGGGCGCATCACTGAGAGGGGATTACGGTGGACGACAAAGGAGAAATACTCAGCTTCTGCGATGTGGACGAAAATATCAGCCTGCAAATATGGACCAAGGGCCTTTCGCCTCGTCTGGTGATTTTCAATAAAAAACAGAACACCAGAAAGCTGATACGTTTCAGTTGGCTGGAAGATCTTGACCGCAAACTATCCGTCAAAGGCAAAAAAAGAGGGGAGAGCGCCCAGTACAGCCTTACCGATTTGCTGCCGCATGTACAACGCATCATTTCCGAATACGCCGTTTACACGTCCTTCAAACCGCGCCTGTGGAAGTTTGTCGCCATGCTGGATAAAACGCTTCACACACCTGCCCTGGTATTGGAAAAAAATGAACTGGCAATGCTACAGGAAGACAAGCGCTCCTGCCTGTGGCTCGCAGACGTTTCCGGCGAAATAAAAGGCGAAGGCAGCTTCCGTCCGTTCTTCCCCATCTCGGAACAGGAGAAAATCGCCTTCCTGGGGGGAGAATTACCAATCGTCGATAACAAACGCGGAGTGGACGACCTCCTCAAGACAGGCATAACGCGTAAGCTGGCGGTTCAAACACCGCTCAGATGGCACAAGCCGACGCGCGTCGTTGGCGCGGCGATACTGCTGGCCTTTTCCTTATGCGGCGAGGACGGCTCCGAATTTACCGACGAATTCTGGTCCGATGAGGTTCATTCCATCAAGCTCGACGACAAGCGTCTGTGTAAGTTGGGGCGAAAGTTAACAGGTTACGTACGGCACTTCGATGCCGTGAAGGAAATGGAAATGCGAACGTCGCCCGACAGCGACAAGGAACTTATGGACGCCAATTATTTGCGAAAGCGGCGCATTGAGTTTCAGGAGGGGGCCATTGGCAACGTCGGGTACTCGGTAACGTTTTTTGAGCGGGATGAGGACGGCGCCATAGCTCTTGGCTGCAAACCCAGAGTCAGTACCACTCGCCACAAGGGAGACCTCATATACCTGCTGCCCGCGCAGGTATACGCGCAGGCCATTATCAACGATTCCTTCGGCGGCGCCGCGGATGACTACTTTACGGTAACGCAGCTGGTTTCGGCAAAAACATTCGAAATTTGGTCCAACACCATTCTAAACTACATAAGCCCATTGATCGGAGCTATTTAATATTTTAATAAGGCAGTTGACTTCCGTTTTGCTCCGCAATGCGGTCTCCTGATTTTTCCGCAATTAATCGTACAACGTACAAATCTTCCCAACGCCAGCCATACCTCTCGTTCAGCGTCAGAAAAAAGTACACCACGAGGAAACATGCCACGACTGCCGCTCCCAGGATCAGCGCCTGTTTGCGAACGTTGGGCTTCGGGCGCGTGTCGCATATATAGACATCGCTTTTGCGTTCGACCTCGATTCCCATCCTTTCCAATTTTTCTCTCTCCCATTTTTCCCAAAGGCTCATGGCAATCCTCTCCTTTTACGGATTTTTAAGTATCGCTTCCCTTGCCTCGCGTGTTTTTCTTAAAATTTCCTCTTTGTCCATGGTCGGGTAAACTCCGTCTTTGTAAAGCCACTTGCCGTTTACCATCGTACCTCTCACGTCGGCCGAGGAACCGGCATAAACTACATAGCCCGCCAAATTTTCCTCGTCCGCGCCCACGTAGTGAGGCTGGTCGAGGTCTACCAGTACCAGGTCGGCTGCCCATCCCTCGCGTATCAGCCCTTTGTTCGCAAATCCAGCGGCGCGGGCCCCCTCGAACGTGGCCATGCGCAGAACGTCGATAGCCGGCGTTCCGGTCGGGCTGCGCGTTACCCCCTTGTGAATCAGGGCCGCGCTGCGCATTTCTCCCCACATGTCCAAACGGTTGTTGCTGGAAGCTCCGTCCGTGCCGATGGCAAGGCCGACGTTTTTGTCGAGCCACGTGTCAAGCGGCAGAACGCCGCTGCCCAGCTTCATGTTACTGCAAGGGCAGTGCGCTATCGTAACATTGGACATGTCCAGATTGTCTGCCCACGCCGGGGTCATCCACACGCCGTGAGCCAGAATCGTCCCGGGAACCTCAAGTATGCCGGTGTCGGCAAGGTACTTCTCGGGCGTCATCTTAAGCTCATCGTTGATGTAACCAAGTTCCCACTCGGTTTCCAAAAAATGGAAATGGACGCCTATACCTCGCTCCTTTGCGATGACGACGATCTTTTTCATGTCCTCGAAAGGCACGGTATAGGGCGCGTGAGGCCCCAACTGAACCGTGATGAGCCCCTCGCGGCCATGCCAGCGCTCGAAAAGGGCCAGGTTATCCTCTATGCTGACGTCTATCTTGGAAACGCCGTCAACCGGCGGCCCCGAAACTATACCGCGGCAGAGGGCGGCGCGCATACCGGCCTCCAAGGCGGCCCTTGCAACGCCGTCCATTTCGAAATACATGTCGGTGAAGCAGGTCGTGCCCGTCGCCAGCATTTCCAGAATAGCCGAAGCCGTGCCCCAGTAGATGTGCTCGGGGGTCAGCTTCGCCTCCACAGGCCAGATTTTCTTCTGAAGCCACTCCATCAGGGGGGTCTCTTCGCCGAGCCCCCGCAGCAACACCATGGCCGCGTGGGTGTGTGCGTTCACAAAACCGGGCAGCACGGCCATACGTCCTCTTCCCTCTACAATTTTGTCGGCGGCCGGATGCTTTTCCGACACGCCCATCACTGTTTGCACGCGCCCCTTGGAGACGAGAATATGCCCGCGCTGCGCGCGTTCCCTCTCCCCGTCGAGAATAAAAACGTCTTTGAATAAGGTAGCCATTTACTCTTGCCAGCTTTTCATGTACTCGGCCTGCTCGGGAGTAAGCGCGTCTATCTT
>WRKN01000186.1 GCA_009778055.1 Synergistaceae bacterium | reverse complement strand
TGCAGCTCATGCCGCGCACCGCAGCGATGCTGGGCGTGGATGACGCTTTCGACCCGGAACAGAATGTAGAGGGCGGGGTAAAATATCTTGCCCAGTTGACCGATAAATACCGTGGAGACATTGAACTGGCTCTGGCAGCGTACAACGCCGGGCCTTCCAGGGTGGACGCCGCGGGGGGTATTCCACCTTTCCAGGAAACCCAGCGGTACGTGCGAAACGTGATGGCGCTTTACCATCGTTACCGCGAAGAAACTTAAGTAATTTATACAGGAAGGATTTTTGCCAATGGCCGAAGAACGACGAAACCGCGCCCTCGGCAGGCAGGACGAGCTGGAGCCGCCGGACGCGGCAGCAGCTCCCCCGGTTGAGAGGAAAAAAAAGAAACTCGGCAAGATAGGTATGTTTTTTATCCTTTTGCTGTTGTCTTTTGGCGCGGCGACCGGTCTGCATTTCAGCGGGATGTGGGACGCGCGTCCGCTGGTATGGGAGGCCGTTCCGCAAATTCCCTACATAGGCAAGGGCATAGCGGATTTTTTTGGTATACCGGAACAGTACACTCTCACCGCGGACGCAAGGCGTACTTATGAACAAAACGAGAGGCAGAAACGCCTTGACGAGCGCGAGCGGAATTTACTCCTCAGAGAGGCCGTCGTCGAATTGGAGCTGGCCAATATAGACGCCAGGTCGGAGCGCCTGGCCGACTTGGAGCTGCTGATACTGGACGATGACGCCAGAAGGGCGAGAGAAGACGAATCGACGTCCGAACAGGATTTGATTGCCCAGCGAATCAGGGATTTCAATACCATGTCGGCGCGCAACGCGGCGCAGATTGTTGAGAACATGAGGGAGGACCTGGCGGTAAAAATCCTGAGCGGACTGAACAACGACGCGCGCGCGTCCATATTGAGCAGAATGGACGCACAAAGAGCCGCCAGGCTTGTCGACCTCCTTTCCACCACAATACAATGACGAGGTGAGTTGTATGTCGAATACGCAAAACGCGTTTTTATTACCTCCGCCTGCTCCGCAGCAGACACATCAGGCACATCAGGCAAATCCGGCCTATAAACCATTCAATAAAAAACCTGACGCCGCTGAAAATGAAACGGCCGATAACGCGTTTACGTCTTTTGTGACATTGCTTAATCAGGCCGCTGACAGGAAGGACGGAGAATCAGAGCCTTCCCCGGCGCTGGATTCAGCGCAGGAGGAAAACAGGGCAGGCATTTCCATTGGCGAAGGCGACAAACAGACGTTTTCTCAATATATCCTGGACCTCATGGCATCCCTCAGGAGCGACCTTGAAAAGAAAGGCGCCGACGCCGGCGCTTTATCCGAAGAGGCAAACGACGTGCTGAACGAAATAGGGCTTGGCACGTTCGATTGGGATTCTAAGACCGTCGAAGCCGTGCTGGCGAGACTGCGCGACAGGTACGCGACGACTCCGGAAAGCGACAGCCCTGAGAACACAGGCGTCAAAGCGCCGGCCGACTACCCGGCGTTCGGACTTGAAGCGCCCCTGACGGACAACGCGGACGCCGAGCAGTTGACGGGAGCCCCGCAAATGAACGGAGTTCAGCCGCGGCAAGGGACTGTTTCGAAGCTTTATTCCCACCTCGCGGACGCCTCGAAAGAGGCCGCTGCCATGGCGGACGCCGCCGCGCTGGACGCGAAACCCGCGGATCAGCAAACCGGCAAAAACGCTTTCGTTGACGTTGAAGCCGCGCTTATAAACAACGACGCTGAACCTCGCGATAAACCTTCGGCCGACTTGCGCGGCCGGGGGGAACATGGAGAAAAACCGAAGGGCGGCCGGCACGAGGAAGCAGCGGCCAACATCGCGCCCCGGGAGACCGCCGACACGGATAAAAGCGCCGACGAGCCAAAACCGAGGGCAAATTTCACCGAGCACAGAACGGCTTTCGAACAATTTTTCGATAACGTGATGGCTCGGCGCGAAACCGCGGACACAACCGCCGCGCCCGGGCTGGAGCTGACCAGAGGCTCTCCGTTTTCCCAGGGAGAGGCGCTGCGCGACGGGCTGTACAATGTGGTGCGTTTTATCAGCGCGAACGGCGAGCAGAAAGCCAACCTGATAATCGATCCGCCGGCGCTCGGTAGGGTCAGCGTGGAGCTTGTGAACGGCTCAACTGGACTTGAGGCTTCCATTAAGGTTGGCAGCGAGCAAGTCCGACAACTTATACAGGACCATCTGGCGCAGCTCAGATTTTCCCTGGAGCAGCAGGGTGTGCAACTAACCAACTTCTCGGTGGACGTTCAGCAGAATAACGAGCACAGCTACCAGGGCCAGGGGAATCCGAACCGCCGTCGAGCCGCCTCTGCCGCAAACGAAGAAGACGCCGTCGACGAAGGTACAATTTTTCGGGTGGATTTAGAGCAGGGCCTTTTGTATTGGATAGCATAGGGGGGAATGAAATATGTCAGTAGGCAATGTAGGAGGAGCCAGCGGTTTATCGTCGCAGCAGCTTGCCGAAGCGTCCCGTACGGTTTCCAACGAACTCGGGCAGGACGCGTTCCTGAGGCTTCTGATAGCGCAGCTTTCCAATCAGGATCCGCTCAACCCCATGGACGACCGGGAATTTATAGCGCAGATGGCGCAGTTCAGCGCGCTTGAGCAGATGACCCAGTTGAACAAAACCATGGAAAGCATGGCCAAATTGAACCAATACTCGGCGATGAACTACGTGGGAAGCGTGGTGGCGTTCGACTTCGACGGCCAGGATTACGCGGGCAGGGTGCTCGCCGTGTGGTACGACCCAAGTGAAGGCCCTATTCTGGAGATCGAGAACTTCGGCGAAGTGCCTCTCAGCAGGATACACGGGGTTACGACTGGTTGGTGGGGTGCGTAGAGGCTGCCGGCCTGGCGCCCGCGTAACGAAAACCGATGCAAAAAACGGCGTCCGGGTCGAGCAGGTGACTTGGGCGCCGTTTTTATCTTCCTCTTAACTCAGCAAGGTGGCACGCCGTGAAATGGTTCGGGAAAACTTCCTTCAATTCCGGCGTCTCCTTTTTGCAGATTTCCATACAGTGCCGGCAGCGCCCCATGAAACGGCAGCCGTCCGGCGGTTCGATAGGACTCGGCACGTCCCCCTCCAAAATGATACGTTCCTTCTTGACGTCAAGCCTGGCCACTGGTATGGCGGAGAGAAGCGCCTGGGTATACGGGTGCATCGGCTTCACGAACAGCTCCCTGTAGTCCGACAGTTCCACAATTTTGCCCAGGTACATCACCGCTATGCGGTCCGAAACGTGCTTCACCACGCTCAGGTTGTGGGAAATGAAAACGTACGTGTAGTGAAACTCCCTTTGAAGCTCGTTCAGCAGGTTCAAAATCTGCGCCTGTATGCAGACGTCCAGCGCCGAGACCGGCTCGTCCAGGACGATGAATTCGGGATTTAGAGCCAGGGATCGCGCGATTCCGATGCGTTGTCTCCGGCCTCCGTCAAGTTCGTGGGGGTAGGCGTTTTCGAGACGCTCGGCCAGGCCCACTATACTCATCAGCTCGTGTATGCGCCGCTTCATGGCATTTTTATCCGAAAAGACGCCGTTTACGATCAGCGGCTCGGCGATCAGCTCCCAAACCGAGAGCCTGGGGTTCAGACATGAATAAGGGTCCTGGAAAACTATCTGCACCTTCCTGCGAAGTTGTTTCATCGCGGATTTTGAGACCTTTGTGACGTCGACGCCCTCTCCTGTTTTTTCGTCATACAGGATCACGCGGCCTGACGTCGCGTCCAGCAAACGGATCAGGCAGCGGCCAAGCGTCGATTTCCCGCAGCCGGACTCTCCCACCAGTCCAAGGGTCTCGCCTTTTCGTATGGCGAAGCTGACGTCGTCCACGGCGTGAAGCATACCCCGTTTTGTGTGGAAAAATTTTTTAAGGTTGTCCACACGCATGTAAGGGATATTATTATCTTCACTCGTCACTACCGCTCCCTCCGTTCCTTGGAGTCGCTCGTTGCATCAGATTTCTTTTTTCTTTTTTTCTTGGGATATCAGGTCGTCTACCTCGGCGACGTTTTTTGCGCCTGCGATATTGTGATTGAAATTTTATTGCGCCGTTCTTCTACCTGTTGGCGCGCTGCGCCCTAAATTCAGCGAGTTCTTGGCGAAGCTGTTCGTTTTCCTCGGCTACGCTTTGCCGTTCTTGGCGTTCGGTTTCAACTACACTTTGCCATTTTTGGCGTTCGGTTTCTGCTCCGCGCTGTTCACCACGCCTTTCCGCATTACGGATTGCCTGTGCTTCATCATGCCCTGCTCTTGCCCTTAGTATTTCCAAATACTTAAATTCTTCTGTGGCGGTAATGCCCCTGTATGCTTCCACTGCCTGGCTCATGACCTCGCCTCCGCTTGATATCAGCTTCTCCAGTTCTTCTTCTGTTTCCGCGTTAAACAACGCAAGCCATAAATCTTTTTCACTGGTGGTATCAATGGAATCCACATCGGGCAATTTCGGCAGTTCATAAAAATGATACCTCTGTTTGTCCGATAATATTTCGTGGCGTTTAACCTCCAGCGGCGCAAATTCCGAATGTACTTCCTCACAATCAAACTGCTCGAATCCCAATATGCTGATCACTATTGTTTTGGGCAACAAGGAATAATCATCACCGGCAGGCAGAGAAGAAGTAAATATTTTCGCCCAATGGAACATACTTCTTTCGGGATAATTTCCCTCGTTCTCGACTTGGATTTCAAGATTGACCCTCTTGCCGTCCACAATCATATTTATGTCCAGCCTGCAAAATTTCTTTCCGATTTCCTCCGGCGGCATTTCAGTATTGATGGTCTGGAAATGCTCTATGCTTTCAAGAGGTATGCCGAGCAGCACTGCGACCAGCCTTTTCAGCAACTCGGGATATTTCACAAACAACATTTTGA